>DATAJH010000105.1:0-10550 GCA_036262215.1 Steroidobacteraceae bacterium | reverse complement strand
GCGCTCGCGTTCGAATACCCGAAAGCTCTTGCCGGCGAAGCGCAGGCACACGGCTTTGCGCTTGAGGCTGGCTGCTTTAAATGGCACCCAACCGAGTGAACGCCGGGCGCCGCGGCTCACCCGCCAGCGCAGTTTGACGCGACGCGCGGCCCGGCGTTTCTGGGCGTAGTGCACACAAATCGACTGAATCGTATCGGCGCCGATCTTGTCAAAATACTGGCTGGCACCGGCCGCCAGATTGCATAGGTCAAAGCCGGACATCCATTTGCGTTTGGTATCCGTGCGAGTGGCGCCCTTGTAGCTCGTCTCATTGCAGTAGTTGAAGACCTCGTTCACTTCCACTGCTGCGGCATTGAGCCACGTATAGGCTTCCGCACGAACTTTCAACCGAAGAGTGCGCGTGAACGAGACTGGCATGCGAGTAATTATCTCTCCTGACGGGTTTTGCTGCGCCGGTGTTTCTGTCCACTTCGTTGCGAAATTCAATGGTGGGTCGCGACTTCCATGTCGCTTCATTGCGAGCTATGGTGGCGGGAATGAAGTCGATCCTCTACGCGCTGCTGGCGCTGGCGTTCGCCCTGCCGGCCGCAGCCGCGGATCGCTCGCTGCCGATCCACGGGCTGTGGGTATGGAAGAGCAGCTCGGTGCTGCAGACGCCCCGCAGCGCCCAGGCGCTGGACGAGTTCTGCCGCTCCGGTGCAATTACTGAAGTCTATGTATCGGTGCCCTCGCACTACAGCGCCCTGGATGAGCTGCATCTGGCGCAACTCATCACGCTGCTGCATGCATCGGGAGTACGGGTCGAGGCGCTGCTGTCCAGCACCGATGCTGATGAGCCGGGTGGTCCAAGGACGAGATTACTCGACCACGTGCAGTCGATACTGCAGTTCAACCGGCAGCACGCGGCGCAGCGATTCGATGGCGTGCATCTGGATATCGAACCGCAGCAGCGGGCCGAGAACAAGGGTCCGGGCAATCTGGAATTCCTGCCCGGGCTGGTGCAGGTCTATCGCGCGGTGCGGGTGATGACGGATCGCGCCGGGCTCACGCTCAATGCCGACATCCAGAACAAGCTACTGAAAGGGGATCTGCAGCAGCGCCGATCGCTGCTGTCTTCGATTCCGCGGCTGACCCTGATGCTGTATGAACTGAGCGGTCCGGATGACGGCACGTCAGCCGCCGACAAGAAAGACAAGCTCGTACAAAGCAGCGCGAACTTTCTCAACATGGCCTACCAGGATCTGCCGGGGCAGGATCTGGCGAAGATGGCGGTCGCACTGCGCAGCGCCGACTATGGTGCGCTGCTGCCGCAGATGCTGGACTCGCTGGATGCGGCCAACCTCGGCAATCCGCATTATCTTGGCTGGGCCCGCCACTCGTACAACGACGTGCTCGAGGGCTCGCAGCATCCCTAGCGGCGGGCCGGTGCGGCCAGTTGCGGAAATATCCCGCGCGCGATGCGCGCGTGTATGCCCTTGCGGCCATCGACCACCTGCGTTACGCCGAAGTCGGCGGCTACGCTCATCAGGGAATAGGCGTCGTTTCTCGACAGGCGCTGATGCTCGGTGAGCAGATGCAGCAGGTCGAGTGCTGCATGGCGCATGGCCTGGGTCAGATCCTCGTCGAAGCCGTGCACGATCCAGCAGTCGGGTGCCTCGAGCAGCGGCGACGGAAAACTGAAGTCCTTGCGCAGGATGATCTGGAACAGCACGTTCAGCGAAGCTTCGATCGCGGTTCCGGACAGCTCGCCGTCGCCCTGGGAGATGTGCGGATCGCCGACCGAAAACAGGCCGCCGTCGACGGCCACCGGGTAATACATGGTGCTGCCGGCACCGATGCGCCAGTTGTCGATATTGCCGCCGTGCTTGCCGGGCGGAATCGTGCTCACGCGCCCCGGCACGTCGGGGGCGACGCCGGCGGTTCCCAGATGCGGGCGCATCGGCACCCGCACCCCTGGCAGGGCCGGCTCGCGGTTGCACTCCGGGCAATGGGTAATCGTTCCGGGCAGCTGATGTTTGCTCGGGAAATCATAGCCGTACACGGCTGAGGCCTGGTTGCTGCGCCGGTCGATGCCATAGATGGTCACGCGCTCGCGCTGGTCGAACTCCTGGTAGAGAAAACCCCAGCTGGCGGCCAGATTGGCGCCGTAATCCAGCCGTGGCGTCATCTGCAGGTAGCGCACTTCCAGCATATCGCCGGGCCTGGCGCCTTCGATGAAGATCGGACCGGTCATGATATGGGGTCCGGGGCGGCGGTCGGCTACCGGGATCTCGCGATACAGACGCTGGATCGTCTCATCCATCATCAGCTCGGGCGCATCGCCGGCGCGGTGAGTGATGGCCTCGGCCCGGATCAGATCGCCGCTGCGCACCCGCAGCACCGGCGCGAGCGCGGCATCGAAATAACCCCAATGCACCGTGTGTGGAGTGGCCGGCAGCTGATGCAGCGCCGTGGGAACGATCTCATCTGGTGCCATAGTCTTGCTCCGGTAGCCGTCGCAGTGGGCCGCTAGAAACTGAACGCTCCCGCGCGCACCGTTTCAGCGAGCGGCCGGCGGTCGTTGGGCTGCTCGCGCGCGCGCATGTTTTCAGGCAACAGCTGCGCGTCGCCCGGCTTGCCGACCACGGCCATCGCGTCCACCTGAAACTCCGGCGGAATCTTCAGTTCGCTGCGCGCGCGATCGTAGTCAAATCCCTGCATGCCGTGCACCACCAGATTGCGCTGCAAGCCCTGCAGCGCGAAATTCTCCCAGGCGGCACCGGTGTCGTACAAATGCGTCCGGCTCAGCCGCCCGTCATCGAGCGTGGTCCTGGAGATGAACAGCACCAGCGCGCCGCCGTGCTGCGCCCAGCGCCGGTTGCCTTCGTTCAGCAGGCCCAGGAATAGCGGCCAGTGAATCGTATCGCGCAGCCCATACAGCATGCGCCAGGGCTGGTAGTTGCTGGCCGACGGTGCCCAGCGCGCAGCTTCGAACAGCACCATGATTTCGGCCTCCGAGATCGCGTGGCCCGACATCGCGCGCGCCGACCAGCGATCGATGAAAATCGAGTCGATCGCGTGCGCGGCCCGACGCACCTGGCTGCCTTTGACCATGGCTTTCGAACCTTGTCGTGGGGGAAACGAGCGGCTAATGTGAAGGTAAGCTGTATCGGCCGTCAATGGCGCTGAACTCCAGGGACCCGACCAATGGTGATGACGCAATCGCGCATGCTGGCACCGGGCACGCCGGCGCCGGATTTCTCGCTGCCTGACACCACCGGCAAGCTTCACCGGCTGCAGGACTTTGCAGACTCGAGGGCGCTGGTGGTGGCATTTATCTGCAATCACTGTCCCTACGTGCAGCACATGATCGACGGCCTGGCGCGGTTTGCGCGCGAATACACGGCGCAGGGCCTGTCAGTGGTGGCGATCAACTCCAACGACGCCAGCCGCTATCCGGACGACAGCCCGGCGAACATGGCGCAGTTCGCGACGCAGAACGGCTTCAGGTTTCCGTACCTGTACGATGCGTCGCAGGCAGTGGCGAAGGCCTATGAAGCGGTCTGCACGCCGGACCTGTATCTGTTCGATCAGGCGCGCCGGCTGGCCTATCGCGGGCAGTTCGATGGCAGCCGTCCGGGCAACAAGCAGCCGGTGACCGGCGCGGATCTGCGCGCCGCCGCCGATGCGCTGCTCGCCGGCCGGGCGATAGCGCAGCAGATTCCGAGTGTCGGGTGCAACATTAAATGGAAAGTAGGGCAGGAACCCGCATGGGCCTGAAGTCCCAAGCCACGTCCGCCAGACCCGCGGCTGCGCGCAGCGTTGACTACGGCGCGCCTGGCGCGGGCGCGCCCGATGTGCCGGGGGCGCCGGCAGCGCCGGTCGCAGAATACTCCGCCGGCCAGCACGCGTAGACCAGATCAATATTCTCTTTGCGCACCAGCGCCAGGATGCGCTCCGCATCGGTCTCGCTGACGATGAATTCCGCGACCACCGGCAATTCGCCGGACAGTTCGAAGTAGTTCTGTTCGTGCAGCACGCCGTGACGCCCGTAGCCGGCAATGGCGCGAAACGCCGAGCCGCCATGCACGCCGAGCTTGCGGGCGTGCTCCAGCAGCCACTCGTACAGCAGCATGCCGCGATAGCGCCGGCTCTCGTGCATGTACAGCCGCAGTACCGTTGCCTTCATGCGATACCCTTCAGCCCCAGCACCACCCGCACACAATATATGCCGGCAATGGTCAGCAGCACCGATCCGATCAGGTGCACGCCGATGATGGCGGCGGACCATGGGAAATCGCGGCGCAGCAGCAGTACCGTGGTCTCGGCCGAGAACGTCGAAAAGGTGGTCAGTCCGCCGAGAAAACCAGTGGTGGCCGCGAGCCGCAGCTCGGGCGGTATGGCCGCGGTGCGGGAGAAATATTCCATGCACAGGCCCATGATGAAGCCGCCGAGCAGATTTGCGGCCAGGGTGCCGAACGGTATCGTGGGGAATACCGGATTGAGCCAGGCGCCGAGACGCCAGCGCAGTAATGCACCGAGTGCCGCGCCGATGCCGACTGCCAGGCCCTGCCAGATCATGGGCTGATGCTCAAGGATTTCGGTGCCGCTTGGCAAGCGGTCAGTGCGACGGCACACCCCGATCGGCCTGCTCGAGCTGCGCCGCGTCCCAGCCGCCGCCGAGCTGCGAGATCAGGTCGACGCTTGTCACCAGGCGCTGGCTCTCAATGCTCAGCAGGCTGATCTCGTCCACCAGGCGGGTGGTCTGCACCGTGATCACGCTGGAATAGGCGACGATGCCGGACTTGTACTGATTGAGCGTCAGCTGTTCGGACAGGCGCGCGTCCTTGACCGCCGACTCCTGCAATTGTCCCTGCTGCTCGAGCACGCGCAATGTCACCAGGTCGTCCTCGACCGACTGGAACGCCGACAGCACGGTCTGGCGATAGGTCGCCACCGCCTCATCGTAATTGGCGCGCGCCTCGCGATTCTGCGACAGGGTGGCGCCGCCGTTGAAGACGTTCTCGGCCAGCGAGGGGCCGAACGACCACAGCGCATTCTTGGCCCGCAGCAGCCCGGGCAGCACGCCGGAGCTGAAGCCGTACGACCCGTTCAGTGTCAGGCTCGGAAACCACGCGGCTTCCGCAACGCCCACCAGCGCATTGGCGCTCGCCACACTGCGCTCGGCTGCCGCGATGTCCGGCCGTCGCTCGAGCAGCGCCGAGGGAATGCCGGCCGGAACCACCGGCACCGTGGTGGTAAAGCTGCCCACGTCGATGCCGAGCTCCGAGGGTGGCTTGCCGATCAGTACCGCGATCGCATGTTCAAATTTGGCGCGCGTGAGCTGCACGTTGACCTGCGAGGCCTGGGTGCTCTCGAGTTGTGTCCGGGCCGCGTACACGTCGGCCAGCGTCGTGATGCCGGCCTTGACCTGGTTCTGCGTGATCGTCAGTGCGTTCTGGAAATCGTCGATCTCGGTCTGGTAGAGCCGCACCTGCTCATCGGCGGCGCGCAGCTGGAAATAGTCTTCGGCGAGCGTGATCTGCGCCGACAGGCGTGCCGCGGCGACGTCGGCGGCACTCGCCTGAGCCTTGGCGACGTCCGATTCGACCAGGCGCCGGATGCGTCCCCAGACGTCGATCGACCAGCTGGCCTGCGCGCCTGCGCTGTAGGTGGTGCGATGGCCGTTGCCGCCGGTTCCTGTGGTCACGGTGGTGCCCGAGGACGTGGTGATGGCCTGGTTGACGCCGCTGGCGCTGCCGCTGCGCGTGGCGCCGGCGTTGGCCGATATCGAAGGAAACAGCGTACCGCGATCCACGCCGACCTGGGCCACGGCCGAGCGATACGCCGCCTCGTCGGCCTTGAGGGTCTGATTGGCGACCTCGACCTGCTGTTCCAGGCTGTCCAGCAAAGGGTCGTCATAAATCGCCCACCAGGGCTTGCCGCTCTGGATCTCCCCCGGCGTGGCCGGCTTCCAGCCCTGATCCTCCTTGTAGACGGGTGCGACTGCCGCATCGGGGCGCCGGTAATTCGGTCCGACCGCACATGCCGCCAGTGCCAGCAGCACGGCGGCGGCGGCCAGCGTGCGCGCTGGTCGCGCCGCCGCCAGGAATGGCAAGCAATTCATGCGTGGCCGGTACTGCATCATGTGGGTCATGTGGGTTGTTGCTGCGGGTCGCCGCCGATCAGAGCGCCGCGGTTGCGCCGGTGCGTCAGGCGGCGCAGCCATAAACGGAAGCGATCCAGGTAGATATAGACCACCGGGGTGGTATAGAGCGTCAGCACCTGGCTGAATATCAGGCCGCCGACGATCGAGATGCCCAGCGGCTGGCGCATCTCCGCGCCGCTGCCTGTGGTCACTGCCAGCGGTATCGCGCCGAGCAATGCTGCGAACGTGGTCATCATGATGGGGCGGAAGCGCAGCAGGCAGGCATCGTAGATGGCGGTGCGCGCGTCGACCTGGCGTGAGCGCTCGGTCTCGAGTGCCACATCGATCATCATGATGGCGTTTTTCTTCACGATGCCGATCAGCAGGATGACGCCGATCAGCGCGATCAGGCTGAATTCGGTGCCAAACAGCAGCAGCGCCAGTACCGCGCCGACGCCGGCGGATGGCAGAGTCGACAGAATCGTGATCGGATGCACGTAGCTCTCGTAGAGAATTCCGAGCACGATATAGACCGCGATGATGGCCGCGGCGATCAGCCACGGTTCGTTCGCCAGCGACTGCTGGAATACGCGCGCGGTGCCGGCAAAGGTGCCATGCACCGAGATCGGTACGTGTATCTGCTGCATGGTGCGCTGGATGGCGCGGATGGCGGTGCTGAGCGATTCGCCTTCGGGCAGGTTGAATGAAAACGTCGTGGCGACGAACGGACCCTGGTGATTGATCGCCAGCGGCGTGGTGTTCGGCCCGTAGCTGGAGAACGCTGCCAGCGGCACCGTGGTCTCGGAAGCTGTGGCGATCGAGGCGCCGGTCGACGCGCCGCCGCGACCGCTGTTGGTGAGCTGATTGAGCGCCAGATTCTGCTCGGCGGCGAGCGGGGCCTGCGCCAGGTTGCTGGCGCTGGTGCAGCTTGCGCTCGCGGTACTGCTGGTGGTGGCTGCGCCGGTGGCGGCGCCGGCACTGGTGACCGCGGCGCTCGAGGGCGTCGGGCTGACGTTGCTGCTACTGCCAGTGCTGCTGCTGGTGGTGCTGGTGCAGGCGCTGCTCGCCGAGCTGAGGCTGGCGGTGCTGGCGGTTGCGGTGCCGGTGGTGGTCGCGGCCGCAAAGTCCGATACCGCCCCGGCCGAGGACTGGGTACCGCTCAGTGCCCCACCGGAAGTGCTGACCCAGACCTCCTTGAGCGTTTCCGGACTTTGCCAGAAGCTCGGATCGACCTCCATCACCACGTGATACTGATTCATGTCGTTGTAGATGGTCGATACCTGTCGTTGCCCGAAGGCGTCGTACAGCGTGTTGTCGACCTCGGTCAGGTTGATGCCCAGACGCGCCGCCGTACTGCGGTCGATGTTGAGCGCGATATCCAGACCGTTGTCCTGGCGATCAGAGTTTACGTCGGCGATCTCCGGCACGGTTTTGAGCGCCTCGGTGATGCGCGGCGTCCACAGAAACAGTTCGCTCAGGTCATCGCTCAGGATGGTGTACTGGTATTGCGAATTGCTCTGGCGGCCGCCGGCACGGATGTCCTGTATCGCCTGCAGGTACAGGCGCACGCCGGTGATATTGGCGAGCTTGAGCCGCAGCCTGGCGATGATGCGGTCGCTGCTGAGCTTGCGCTCCGACAGCGGCTTCAGGCCGACGAAGATGTTGGCGGTGTTGGTGGCGCCGCCGCCGCCGCCGGGACCGCCGCCGCCGCCACCGGTGAAGCCGACCACGTCCTGCACGGCCGGATCGGCCTGGACGATGCTCATGACGCTGCGCAGCTTGCGCGCCATGGCCTGAAACGAGATGCTTTGATCGGCGCGCAGATTTCCGGTCAGCGTGCCGGTGTCCTGCTGCGGAAAGAAACCTTTGGGGATGACCGAGTACAGATAAAAGTTCAGCGCCACGGTGGCACCGAGCACGATCATCACGGTGCGCGGATGCTCCAGCGCCACCGCCAGCGTGCGGCCGTAGAAGTCGCGCATAGCATCGAAACCGCGCTCCATGGCGTTCATGAAGCGGCCCTGCGGAGCCCGGTCGCGACGCAGTACCTGAGCGCACATCATCGGCGTGGTGGTCAGCGACACCACCAGCGAGATCAGGATCGCGATCGAGAGCGTGAGCGCGAATTCACGAAAGGTGCGCCCGACGATGCCGCCCATCAGCAGAATGGGCAGAAACACCGCGATCAGCGACAGGCTCATCGCCAGCACGGTGAAGCCGACTTCCCTGGCGCCCTGTATTGCCGCCTGGAAGCGCGACATGCCTTCCTCGACGTGTCGCGATATGTTCTCCAGCACCACGATGGCGTCATCGACCACGAAGCCGGTCGCCACGGTGAGCGCCATCAGCGACAGGTTGTCGAGGCTGAATCCCAGCAGATACATCGCGCCAAACGTGCCGATGAGCGACAGCGGTACGGCGACGCTCGGCACCAGGGCGGCGCGCGCATTGCGCAGCGTGAGGAATACCACCAGCACCACCAGCACGATGGCGATCAGCAGCGTGCGCTCGACATCGCGCAGCGAGGCGCGGATGGTCTCGGTGCGGTCGTTGGTCTGGATGATGCGGATGCTGGCGGGGATCGAGGCCTGCAGCTCCGGAATCAGCGCCCGGATGCTATTCACCACATCGATCACGTTCGCGCCCGGCTGGCGATGCAGCACCAGCAGCACCGCGGGTTTGCCGTCGGCCAGGCCGAGGTTGCGGATGTTTTCGACCGCATCACTGACGGTGGCGACGTCCTGCAGCCGCACGGCCGCGTTATTGCGGTAGGCGACCACCAATGACTGGTACTGGGCGGCGCGCGTGGCGGTGTCGTTGACGTAGATTTGGTAGCGCTCATTGCCGAAGTCGACCGCGCCCTTGGGGCTGTTGGCGTTGGCGGCTGACAGCGCCGCGCGCACGTCCTCCAGGCCGATGCCGTACTTGAACAGGGTGCGCGGGTTGAGCTCCACACGCACCGCCGGCAGCGAGCTGCCGCCGATGGTGACGTCGCCGACGCCCTGCACCTGCAGCAGTTTCTGCTGCAGGATGGTGGAGGCGGAGTCGTAGATCTGTCCGGCGGTCAGCGTGTCGGAGGTCAGTGCCAGGATCATTACCGGGGCGTCGGAAGGATTGAGCTTGCGATAGCCCGGGTTGCTGCGCAGCGCGCTCGGCAGATCGATGCGCGCCGCCTGGATCGCAGCCTCCACGTCGCGCGCCGCGCCGTCGATGTTGCGGCTAAGATCGAACTGCAGCACCACGCTGGAACTGCCCACCGCGCTCTGCGACGTCATCTCGGTCACGCCGGCGATCGTGCCCAGATGCCGCTCCAGCGGCGTGGTCACGCTGGTCGCCACCGTCTCCGGGCTCGCGCCCGGCAGCGAAGCCGACACCACGATGGTCGGCAGATCGACGTTCGGCAGCGGCGACACGGGCAACAGAAAGAACGCCACGCCGCCGGCCAGCGCCAGACCGATGGTCAGCAAGGTGGTGGCGACCGGCCGGCGGATGAAGGGCGCAGCGATGCTCACGGCGCGCGCTCAGTCGGCCTGCGGCGCAGGCTCGCCGCCGGATTGCGGCACCATGGCGCCGGCGTGGCCGCTGCGCGCGCGGCGCCGGCGCACCGCGGCCGCGAGCCGATCGAAGTACAGGTAGATCACCGGCGTGGTGAACAGGGTCAGCAGCTGACTCACCAGCAGCCCGCCGACGATCGATATGCCCAGCGGTGCGCGCAGCTCCGAGCCGGTGCCGGAGCCCAGCATCAGCGGCAGTGCGGCGAACAGCGCCGCCACCGTCGTCATCAGGATCGGGCGAAAGCGCAGCAGCGCGGCCTCATGGATCGCCTGCTGCGGCGATTTGCCGTCCTCGCGCTCGGCGGTAAGCGCGAAGTCGATCATCATGATGGCGTTCTTCTTGACGATGCCGATCAGCAGGATGATGCCGATGATCGAGATGATGTTCAGATCGAGCCCGGCGATCATCAGCGCCAGCAGGGCGCCGATGCCGGCCGACGGCAGCGTCGACAGAATCGTCAGCGGGTGGATGTAGCTCTCGTACAGCACTCCGAGCACGATATACACGGTTACGATCGCCGCCAGGATCAGCAGCACCTCGTTGCGCAACGACGACTGGAATGCCAGCGCGGCGCCCTCGAAGGTGGTGGTGATGCTGACCGGCAGGCCGACATCGCGCTCGGCGGCGCGGATCGCGTCCACGGCGTTTTCCAGCGAGGCCGTGGGCGCGACATCGAACGAAAACATGGCCGACGGAAACTGCCCCAGGTGATCGATCTCCAGCGGCGCGGCCTGCACCGAGATATGCGCAATCGAGCCCAGCGGTACCTGGCCGCCACTGGAGGAGGTGCCGGAGGGTACGTAGATGTCGTTGAGCGACTCGATCGAAGTCTGCAGTTTCGGATCGCCCTCCATGATCACCCGGTATT
>DATAJH010000104.1:0-3745 GCA_036262215.1 Steroidobacteraceae bacterium | reverse complement strand
GATCAACGCGGCGCAGTTCTCCGCCCGCCAGGCTGACCTCGGCGTCCAGCACATCGGTGACCACGTGCACGCTCGGCGCCAGCGGCGTGTCCGCAACCAGCGCGCGCGGATTTCCGACGCTCACCGCCGCACTGGTGCCTGTGGCAGTGCTGCTGCTACCGGGCGCGGCCGCGGCGGATCCGGGCGGGTTGGTCGCGCTCGGCAGCGTGGCACTCGGCACCGTGCTGTCGAGCGGCGCCGCCGGCGCCCCGGTGGCGCTGGCCGATGCCGACGGCGCGAGGTCGGGGTAGTCATGCGACCACATCTGGTAGTTCAGGAACAGCGCCATGGCCAGCAGGGCCCAGAGCGCTATGCGCAGATTAATGGTCGTGGGCATGACAGGCCTGTGAGCTGTGGGACGGCACCGGATCGTAGCCGCCGGGATGAAACGGATGGCAGCGCGCCAGGCGTCGGATCGCCAGCCACCCGCCGCGCAGGCTGCCGTGCCGGCTCACTGCCTCGAGCGCGTACTGCGAGCAGGACGGGTAGTAGCGGCAACGCGCCCCGAGCAGCGGGCTGATGCCGAGCTGATAGGCGCGAATCAGGATGCGGATCAGCGCTCGCATGTGGAACTTATCTTCAGCCAAAGCTTCTCCAGAGCCGATCGCAGGCGGGCGTTATCCATACTCTGCACACCCGCGCGCACGCCGATCACGATGTCGAGTGGCGGCAGACGCTGTTGATTGGCACGAAAACTCTCCCGAATCAGACGCCGCAGACGATTACGGTCGACCGCGCGGCGCAGGATTCGTGCGGCGATCGACATGCCGAGCCGGGCGCAGGTCAGGCCATTAGCCTGCGCGTTGACGGTGAAGAACTCATTGCCGAGCCGCTTGCCGGCCGCGTAGGCACGCTTGAACTCGGCCGGACGCCGCATGCGCCGCTCGGGCGGCAACCTGAGACTTGGGGTAGCGGCGGCGCGCGTGGACGCGGCTGTCATCACCGCAACGGCCACGGCATCTTAAGGCGTCAGGCGCTTGCGGCCCTTCGCGCGCCGGCGGCTCAACACCCTGCGACCGCTCTTCGTGGCCATGCGGGCCCGAAATCCGTGGGTGCGCGCTCGGCGCACCTTGCTCGGCTGATAGGTACGTTTCATGATTTCAAGGCTTTAGAAAACCGACCGAAAAATGGCTCGGCAGGGTACGTTTCGCAGCCGGGCGTGTCAATACGAGCCGTTCTGACAAATGCTTCCGGCGCTGTGGTGCTGGGTATAGACTTTCGACCCTTTTTCCCGGGAAGCACATCGTTGGAAGCGTCGCTCTGGTCGCGCTGCGTGCGTGCGCTCGAAAGCGAGCTGCCCGAGCAGCAGTTCAACACCTGGGTCCGACCGCTGCAATCGCTGGAAGGCGAGGACGCCCTGCGCCTGCTGGCGCCCAATCGTTTCGTGGTCGATTGGGTGCGCACTCACCTGCTCACCCGCCTGACCGAGCTGCTGCGCGACTTCGGGATCGCGCAGCCGGCGGCGATCAGCGTCGAGGTCGGCTCGCGGCCGGCCGCGCCCAGCACCGCGGCGCTGAGTGCGGGAGCGACCGCGGTACGGGCGATGAAGAACGCGCCGCATGCGGTCGGTGTACCGCTCAATCCCGACTTTACCTTCGACGGTTTCGTCGAGGGCAAGAGCAATCATTTTGCCAAGGCGGCGGCGCTGCAGGTGGCGGGCAATCCGGGGCGCGCCTACAACCCATTGTTCATTTATGGCGGTGTCGGCCTGGGCAAGACCCATCTGATGCATGCCATCGGCCACATGATCACCGCGCGCGACAAGGGCGCCCGTGTGGCCTACGTGCATTCGGAGCGCTTCGTCAGCGACATGGTGCGCGCCCTGCAGCACAACCGCATCAACGATTTCAAGACCGCGTACCGCTCGCTGCATGCGCTGCTGATCGATGACATCCAGTTTTTCGCCGGCAAGGAGCACTCGCAGGAGGAGTTCTTTCACACCTTCAATGCGCTGCTCGAAGGCCAGCACCAGGTGATCCTGACCTGCGATCGCTACCCGCGCGAGGTCGACGGACTGGAAGAACGCCTGAAATCGCGCTTCGGCTGGGGCCTGACGGTGGCGATCGAGCCGCCGGAGCTCGAGACCAGTGTCGCAATCCTGATCGGCAAGGCGCAGGCCGCGGGTGTGGAGCTGGCCGAGGAAGTCGCGTTTTTCATCGCCAAGCGCATCCGCTCCAACGTGCGCGAACTGGAAGGCGCGCTACGGCGCGTGATCGCGAATTCGCGCTTCACCGGCCACCCGATCACGCTCGAGTTCACCAAAGAAGCGCTGAAGGACCTGCTGTCGATGCAGGCGCGGCTGATCACGGTGGAGAACATCCAGAAAACCGTGGCTGACTACTACAAAGTGCGCGTAGCGGATCTGCTGTCGAAACGCCGCAGCCGCTCCGTCGCGCGACCGCGCCAGGTGGCGATGGCGCTGGCGAAGGAACTCACCAGTCACAGCCTGCCGGAGATCGGCGATGCCTTCGGCGGTCGCGATCACACCACGGTGATGCATGCCTGCAAGCGAATCAAGGAGCTGCGCGATATCGAGCAGCATATCCAGGAAGACTACACAAACCTGTTGAGAACCCTGACTGGATGAGGTGAGATTCCTGTGGAGGAAAATGTGGATAAGGTTACCCACAGTCCACCCACAGGCAGCGGCGATGGTTGTTAGAGTCGCCGGCCATCGTGAAACGCTGTCGAGCGGCGCGAAAGCGCGCGCTGCTGCTGTTTTTCGCGATGTTCACAGGCCTAATATCTATCATTGATCTTCTTCTAAGAAAGAATACTTAAGAGAACAAAGGACGTATCCGCACATGAAAGTCTCCGCGACGCGCGAACATCTGCTCGAAGCTCTGCAGAGCGTCATCGGCGTAGTTGAGCGACGGCAGACGATGCCGATCCTCTCGAATGTTCTGCTCGGCGCGCGTGACAACCGATTGCGCGTCACGGGAACCGATCTGGAAGTCGAGCTGGTAGCCGCCGCTGAAGTCAGCGTGCAGCAGGCCGGCGACATCACGGTGCCGGGCCGCAAGCTGCTGGACATCGTGCGCACGCTGCCGGAGAAGACCAACGTCACGCTGACACGCGAAGGTGAGAAGGTGGTGCTGCGCGGTGGCCGCAGCCGCTTCTCGCTCTCCAGTCTGCCGGCGAGCGAATTTCCGGTGATCGAAGACATCAACGCGCAGCACACGCTGCAGATTCGCGCGCATGACTGCCGCCGGCTGATCGACAAGACCCACTTCGCGATGGCACAGCAGGACGTGCGCTATTACCTGAACGGCACGCTGCTGGAAACCGACGGCAAGGCATTGCGCGCGGTGGCCACTGATGGACATCGGTTGTCCTGGTGTGAAGTCGAACTTCCGGGCAAAGCCCGGGAGCTGCAACAGATCATCCTGCCGCGCAAGGGAGTGCTGGAGCTGCAGCGCCTGCTCGATGGCGAAGGGGATATTGAGATCGCGATCGGGACCAATCACATTCGCGTCCAGATCGGCGAGGTTCGCTTCACATCGAAGCTCATTGACGGCAAGTTCCCGGAATATGGCCGCGTGATCCCGTCCCAGCCGCCGCGCGTCATGACGGCCGGCCGGGAGGCCATGCGCGCGACCCTGCAGCGCACCTCGATTCTGTCGAACGAGAAATACCGCGGCGTGCGCCTGACGTTTGCACCCGGCCTGCTGACGGTCCAGGCACACAATCCTGAGCAGGAGGAAGC
>DATAJH010000103.1:0-16632 GCA_036262215.1 Steroidobacteraceae bacterium | reverse complement strand
CGGCTGCGGATCTGTATCAGTCGACGGACTTTCCGAACTATCACTACGTGCGCTTTGAATTGCGCGAGGCGAGCTTGAGCGGGGAAATGATTCGATTACAGGACTACGCGGCCCGCAGCCCGTCGCATTGGCTGGTCAAGGATCGTTTCGAAATTAGCCTGCAGCCTTGACGGCTTGGATCAGCTGACTGACGGCAGCCTGCGCATCGCCATACAGCATTCGGGTTTGATCGAGCACGAACAACGCATTGTCTATGCCCGAAAATCCCTGACCTTGGCCGCGCTTGATCACGATGACATTCTTCGCCTTGTCGGCGTTCAAGATGGGCATGCCGTAGATCGGGCTATTCTTGTTGGTGCGCGCGTCGGGATTCACCACATCATTGGCGCCGATGATCAGCGCGACATCCGCGGTTTCAAACTCCGCGTTGATCTCGTCCAAATCAGAAATCAAATCGTAGGGCACCCCGGCTTCCGCGAGCAGCACATTCATGTGGCCCGGCATGCGGCCTGCGACGGGGTGAATTGCGAAGCGCACCTTCACGCCGCGGTCCATGAGCAACTGCGTCAGCTCCCACACCTTGTGCTGCGCCTGCGCCACTGCAAGACCATATCCCGGCACGATGATGATCTTTTGCGAATATGCCATCATGACGCCGGCATCCGAAGCCTCGATGGCCTTTTGCGTGCCGGTGACGGCGCCGCTGCCAGCCGCCGAACTCTCGCCGAAATTTGAGAAAAGCACATTGCCGAGCGAGCGATTCATGGCCTTTGCCATCAGCTGGGTAAGCAGCGTGCCGGCAGCGCCCACGACAGTGCCGGCGATGATCATTGCCGCGTTATCGAGCACGAAGCCTTCGAAGCCGACCGCAAGGCCGGTGAGCGCGTTGTACAACGAAATCACGACCGGCATGTCGGCGCCGCCGATCGGAAGCGTCATCGACAGTCCGAGCACCAGCGCGGCGATGAACAGGCCGGTGACCACCGCCGGGGTGGTGTTGTAACCGCAGGCCACCAGAGCGCCGAGTACCACTGCGGCTGCGAGGATCAGCAGGTTCAGCAGCTGCTGGCCGCCGAAGCGCAGCGATTTGCGGATCAGCCCCTGCAGCTTGCCGAAGGCGATCAGGCTACCGCTGAAGGACACGGCGCCGATGATGCCGCCGATCACCGCCAGCGTGGCGCCCGCGGTGGTGTGCTGCTCGCCGCGATACAGTTCGACCGCGGCGATCGCCGCCGCGGCACCGCCGCCCATGCCGTTATAGAGCGCGATCATCTGCGGAATGTTGGTCATCGCGACCCGCCGGCCGCTGATCCAGGCCACCGCCGAGCCGATCACCACCGCGATGATGATCAGCGGATAGTTGGTCATGCCGGGGTAGAAGAAGGTCGCCAGCGTTGCCACCAGCATGCCGGCGCCGGCCCACAGGATGCCGCTGCGCGCCGTGACCGGCGAGCTCATGCGCTTCAGGCCCATGATGAACAGGAACGCGGTGACGAGATAACTCGCCTGTATCAGCGCATCGGCGCTGAAGTGAAGGTCACTCATCAGTGCCCCGCCTTGGCTCCGCCGCCCTTGCCGCCCCTGGCGCCGCTGGCCTTGAACATTTCCAGCATGCGCTCGGTAACAGCGTAACCGCCGACCGCGTTGCCGGCGGCCAGCAGCACGCCGATGAAGCCGATGCTCTTTTCCAGCGGCGTGCTGGCGCTGCCGAGCGCGACCATGGCGCCCACCAGCACGATGCCGTGCACGAAGTTGGAGCCCGACATCAACGGCGTATGCAGGATCACCGGCACGCGCGAGATCACCTCGTAGCCGGTAAATGCGGCCAGCATGAAAATGTACAGTGCGACGATCCCGGTCATGTTGCCTCCACCAGCTTGCGCGTCGGTTCGTGTTTGATGGCGCCCGCGTGCGTCAGGCACGACTGCGCGAATACCTCGTCCTGCCAGTCGATGGCGAGCGCGGCGTCCTTGCCGAGCGCCGGCTTGAGAAAATTGAAAAGATTGCGGGCGTACATTTCGCTGGCATGAAATGCCAGCTGCGCGGGCAGATTCACCGGCCCGACGATCTTCACGCCCTGATGCACCACGGTCTGTCCGGCCTGGGTCAGTTCGCAGTTGCCGCCGGACTCGGCCGCCATGTCGACGATCACCGCACCGGCCTTCATGGTCTCGACCGCGGCACGCGAGATGATGCGTGGCGCGCGCCGGCCCGGTATCGCGGCGGTCGAGATCACGGCATCAGCGACCGCGATGCGCGCTTCCAGCACCTGCTGCTGTTTGGCCTTCTCCTCTTCCGTGAGTTCGCGCGCGTAACCGCCGGTGCCCTCGGCCGAGACTCCGGTCTCGACGAACTTGGCGCCGAGCGACTTCACCTGCTCCCTGGTGGCGCTGCGCACGTCGTAGGCCTCGACCACGGCACCCAGGCGCTTGGCGGTGGCGATCGCCTGCAGGCCGGCAACGCCCACGCCGATGATCAGCACCGTCGCCGGCCGGATGGTGCCGGCTGCGGTGGTCAGCATCGGCAGGAAGCGATCGAGCGTATTGGCCGCAATCAGTGCGGCTTTGTAGCCGCTGATCGCCGCCTGCGACGACAGCGCATCCATCGACTGCGCGCGCGAGATGCGCGGCACGAGTTCCATCGCGAAACCGGTAATCTGGCGCTCACGCAGCGCGCGCACCATGTCGAGTTGGGCGTGCGCCTGCATGAAGCCGATCACCACCGCGCCGGGCTTGAGCGCCTGAATCTGCGCCACGCTGAGCGGCTGCACCGTCAACAGCACGTCGGCCGCCGCCAGCACCGCCTCGGCGCTATCGGCCCATTCGACCTGCTTGTAGAGAGCGTCGGGGAACTGGGCACTGACACCGGCGCCGCGTTCGAGCAGTACCCGTGCGCCGAGCGCGGCAAATTTGTCAGCGATCTCGGGCACCAGACTGACGCGCGTTTCTCCCGGCGCGCGCTCGCGAAGGGCGCCGATCGTGACTGGCATATGGCTCTCCCTACAGTAGCCGCCGCTCTACGGGGGGCGATGTACGCGCTGGACAGCGCATACGATAACGTCCTTTATCGTTGAATTCTCGCACAATCCTGCCGTATCTTACAGATCATGAGGATTGATATCGTGCATGCCGACTCCGATCCGGCGTTCCTGGTGCCGCACAGCTCGGCACACGGGCTGTCGCAGATGGTGCTGCGCACCGATGTGGCCGGCATGCCGCTGGAATGGATCGACTACCGCGAGGCGGCGCGGCTCTATCACCAGGAGCAGATCGCCTACACCTGCGGCTCGCTGCTGCACCGTCTGTATGGCGGCGTCAACGCGCTCAGCGGCCGGCGCACAGTGCTTGAAGTCAGTTCGATCATCGCCACCGTCGGACACACCGGCAATCCCGGCAATACCCGCCACGACTACGTGCCGCCGCTGAACAACGAAACCCTGTTCCGGCGCGATGCCTATCTGTGCATGTACTGCGCCGGCCGTTTTGCCAGCCGCGAGTTGTCGCGCGATCACGTGCGCCCGTTCAGCCAGGGCGGGCTCGATGTCTGGACCAATGTGGTCGCGGCCTGTCGCCGCTGCAACAACGAGAAAGCCTGGCGCACGCCCGAGCAAGCCAAGATGCAGCTGATCGCGGTACCGTTCACGCCGACCTACGCCGAATACATCTTTCTCAAGGGCCGGCGCGTGCTCACCGACCAGATGGAATACCTGCTGGCGCACTTTCCGCGCCACAGTCCGCTGCACGATCGCATCGCACGCTGGCTCGGCTAGTGCGCCCGCCGCCACCGGTACGCGAAGCCGAACTAGTGGTCTACCTGATCGATGCCTCGGTGTACGTGTTTCGCGCCTGGCATTCGATGCCGCCTGACATCGCCGATCGCGACGGCAATCCGACCCAGGCGCTGTATGGATTCGCGCGTTTTCTGGGCGACCTGCTGGAGCGACGCCAACCGCGCTATGTCGCGGTGCTGTTCGACGAGAGCCACGGCAGTTGTTTTCGCCACCGGATTTATCCGCCGTACAAGGCCAATCGCGAGCCCGCGCCGGCCGCACTCAAGCGTCAGTTTGCGCTGTGTCGCGAGTTCTGCCGACATCTGGGCGTGGCCGAATTCGCCAGCCTTGAATATGAGGCCGACGATCTGATCGGCACGCTGGCGCAGTGTTGTCGCGATGACGGACTGCGCGTGACGGTGGTGTCGCGCGATAAGGATCTGGCGCAGCTGATCGCGCCGGGCGACGTATTCTGGGATTACAGCGACGCCGCCGAATACCGCTACGAACAGATTGCGGCGCGTTTCGGAGTGCGGCCGGAGCGCATGGCGGATTACCAGGCATTGCGCGGTGACAGCGTCGACAACGTGCCGGGCGTGCCGGGCGTAGGTGCCAAGACCGCGGCCGCGCTGATGGGTCTGTTCGCCTCGCTCGACGAGCTGTTCGAGGGGCTGGATGCCGTGGTCGGGCTGCCGCTGCGCGGAGCGGCCGGATTGCCGCAGCGCCTGCGGCTGCATCGCGAGGCGGCTTATCTGGCACGCTCACTGACCCGCATCGTCTGCAATGCGCAGATCGCTGCGGCTACGCCAAGAATCGGTGCCGACGATCTGCAGCGACGCGCTCCGGATCTGGAGCGCGTCGCCGCGTTCTGCGATACGCATGGCTTCGGCAGCCTGCTGCGCCGTCAGGCCGAGCGGCTGACAGCGGATACGCGGGTCGCCTGAGCCGGGAGCGCTCAGCCGCCGTTCAGGCTTTCTTCACCCACACCTTGCACCAGCCGTTGGCATTCACCAGCTTGCCGGCGAAAATGTTGCACGGGCGATAGGGGTCGCCGGCCTTGCCCTGGAGCTGCAGGCAGGTGCTGCACATCTGACCGGGCTGGTAGGTGCTGAACTGCTTGACGTCGACGGTCTTGGCGTCCTCGTGATAGCCCAGCGCCTGCGCGGTCGGATCAGTCGCCGACAGATGCGGGGCTTCGTCCGCCTGCGCCGATCGGGTCACCTGCAACGCGCCTGCCGCGCCACACAGCACCACGAACTGCTTCAGGGCATCGCGACGTGAACGGGAAATGGGTTCGCTCATCGATTGATCCTCTGCGGCCTTGCGATCAGGCCAGGTTGGGTTGGAGAGAAAGCGTGACATCTTTATTTAATGCCGTGCGGCCGCTGCGGCCCCCCGTAGGTACCGACCGCGCTATGGTCGCATATCGCCGGTTGCAGCTACCAGTCGCGCGCGCGCCTGGCGCGGCACTGATTGTGGCGGCGCTGTGCCTGGGTGGCTGCGCCAGCGTGCCGGGTCTGCGCCCGCGAGCCGCGCCGCCTGCAGCCGTGGCCGCACCGGCCGCCGCCGGGACGGTGCGCTACCGGATCGACGCGGTGCGCTCCGAAGTGCTGATCCTGGTCTACCGCGACGGCCGGCTGGCATCACTGGGACACAATCACGTCGTGGCGGTGCGCGACCTGTCCGGCGAAGTGGTGCTGGCGGCGGATGTCACGCAAAGCAGCTGGCAACTGGATTTTCCGGTGGCTGCCCTGAGCGTCGACGAGCCGCAGCTGCGTGCGGCGCAGGGCGCGGAATTTCAAACCAGAGTCGACGCCGCCGCCATAGCCGGAACGCGCGACCATATGCTCGGCCCGCTGCTGCTCGATGGCACGCACTATCCGTCGATTCACCTGCAGTCGCAGCAGGTTATCGGCGAGGCCGACGGCCTGCGCGTCAACACCCGAATTGTGGTGCGCGATCACGCCGCACTGGTCGAGGTGCCGGTGGCGCTGCAGCGCTCGCCGGATGAGCTGATCGCCAGCGGCGAATTCGACCTGACGCATGCCGAACTGGGCCTCACGCCCTACAGCGTCGCGCTCGGCGCGCTGCGTGTCGCCGATCGCATGCAGGTGCGTTACCGGCTGGTGGCGCAGCGCGAGAACGACGCGCCGCAGTGAGCCGCCGTCAACCAGCCGCCGTCAACCAGCCGCCTGCAGCAGCAACAGGGCGCTGCCGTCCGGCGCTTCGATCAGCGCGCTGCGCTTGCGGTCCAGGCCACGCGGCAGCTGCGTCGCCAGCGGCAGCTCGAGGGCGCGCAATCGCCCCATGGTGCCGGCAAGGTCGGCGCATTCGAACACCAGCAGCGGCGCGTCGAAGGTACGCGGCTGATGAAAGCCGAGATCGAGCTGATCGCTGGTCAGGGGCAGATGCGGATACGGTTCATCCTCTTCGGGCAGCGCCACGAAGCCGGCGCGCTCCCAGAATTCGCACGCCGCCTGGTAGTCACCCTGCGGCAGGCTCAAATGCGAAAAATAGCCACACAGCGATTGCGGCTGCGCGCCCGCTGCCGGCGAATAGGTGCGCGCTTCCAGCAGCGTCACCGCGTGCCCGGCGGGGTCACGCAGGCGCAGCTGATGCAGGCTGTCTTCGCCGAGCGCTGCCAGCTCCGGCTCAAAGTTCGCGGCCCGCAGCCGCGACTGCGAGCTTGCCAGCTGCGGCAGCACGAACGTCAGCGCCGGCGAGGGCATCGGGCGTTCATGCAGGCCCAGGTGCAGGCGGCCGTCGCTGAGCACTCCGTAGCGATGCGACCAGGCGTCGCCGGTGATCAGCTGCGAGAATCCCAGCCGCTCGTAGAACTGCACCGAGCCGGCGATGTCGGGCGTGGCGATCCCGAGTTCAAGAAAGCGACCGAACATCAGGGCAGCGTGGCCGGCGAGCTCACCGACGCCGGCCAATCGGCGCTGCTGCGTATGACCAGCCTTGCCAGCGCGCCGGCGTGGTCGCTGCGGGCGTTGAGCGCCGGCACGTAGTCGAAGCGCTCGCCGCCGGAATGCAGAAAGGTGTCGCGGCCGCCGAGTGCGATCTCCTCCAGCGTTTCCAGGCAGTCGGCCGCAAAGCCCGGGCAGATCACCGTGACGGCGCGGATGCCGCGGCGCGGCAGTTCTCGCAGCGTCCGATCGGTGGCAGGGGTAAGCCAGCGATTGGCGCCGAAGCGCGATTGAAAACTCAGGCTCCAGTCGCGCGGCGCCAGGTCGAGCGCGGCAGCGAGCTGCACCGCGGTCTGGCGACATTCGTCGCCATAGCGGTCGCCGCGGGCCACGTACGACTGGGGAATGCCATGAAACGACATCAGCACGTGGCCGCCGCGTCCGTGCAGGCGCCAATGATCGCCAAGACTGGCGGCGAGCGCGCTGATATAGCCGGCGTCGGCATGATAGCCGGCGCTGTAGCGTAACTCCGGCAGCGCCCGCCATGCGCGCAGCGCCTGCGCCACCTGGTCGTAGACGGCGCCGGTGGTGCTGCCGCTGCTCTGCGGAAACAACGGCAATATGATCAGCCGGCGCACGCCGGCAGTGCGCAGCGCTTCAAGGCTCTGCCGGATGTAGGGCGCTGAATACAGGAAGGCCTGCTCGACCCGCATGCCGCCGCGCAATGCGTTGAGCTCGCGCTCGAGCGCGGCGCGCAATTTCGACGTATTGAGCAGCAGCGGCGAGCCTTCAGGCTGCCAGATCTGCCGGTATTTGCGTGCGCTGCGCGGCGCGCGCAGCGGCAGCACCAGGCCGTACAGCAGCGGCAGCCACAGCGCGCGCGGCAACTCGATGACGCGCGGATCGGAAAGAAACCGCCGCAGGAAAGCCCGTACCGGGCCGGTGCGCGGTTCCACCGGGGTGCCGGTGTTGACCAGCAATACGGCCGAACCGATGGGCGTGGAATGGTTCACATGGGCGAGCGCATGCAAGCGGCGGTAAGCGCCTAGCCGATGCGCTGCGCCAGGAAGGCGAGTGTCCGCGAGCGCGCGAGCGCGGTGGCCTCGGCGTTGTAGTGATCGGGCCGGTCATCGTTGGCAAAGGCGTGGCCGGCGGCATACAGGTGGTAGATGCCCTGCGGATAGGCGCCGCGCAGCTGTTCGATGTCGCCGGGCGGGATGCTTTTGTCCTGGTCACCGAAATGCAGCATGGTCGGACACGCGGGCAGCTTGGGCAGCAGCGCGGGAATGCGTGCGCCGTAGTAGCACACCGCGGCGCCCAGCGGCAGCTCGCTGGCCGCGGCCCAGGTGAGCGTGCCGCCCCAGCAAAAGCCGATCACGGCCACCCTGCCGGCGTGGCGCGCCATGGCCGCGGCGGCCGCGATATCCAGCACCGCCTTGGCGCTATCGACCTGCTTGCGATAACCCATCGCCTGCTCCATTTCCGGCGCTGAATAGCCGAGCACCAGATTGCGGCGCACCCGATCGAACAGTGCCGGTGCCACCGTCAGGTAGCCGTCGGCGGCGTAGCTGTCGGCGGTGCGCACGATCCAGGGCGACAGGCCGAAGATTTCCTGCACGATCACCACCGCACCGCGCGCCTTGCGCTCGGGTTTGGCGATGTAGACGCTGAACTCATGCCCGTCGCGGGCCATGAGCGTTTCGTACTGGCTCACGCACGCTCCAGGATCGCCGTCACGCCCATGCCGCCAGCGGTACAGGCGGAGGCGATGCCGCGCGTGGATTGAGCATCGAGCGCCAGCAGTTTGGTCAGCACCGCAAGAATCCGGGCACCGGTGGCGGCGAACGGATGTCCGATCGCGACGCTGCCGCCTTTGACGTTGAGTTTCGAGGTGTCGATCGCACCCAGCGGTTCGGCCAGGCCGAGGCGCTCACGGCAATAATCGGCTGACTGCCAGGCCTTGAACAGGCACAGCGGCACGGCGGCGAAGGCCTCGTGAATTTCGTAGTAGTCGAAATCCTGCAGGCGCAGGCCGGTGTCCTGCAGTATCGATGCGACCGCATATGCCGGCGCCATCAGCAGGCCCTCCTTGCCGCTGGCAAAATCCACCGCCCAGGTCTTGCCGGCCCGCAGATAGGCCAGCACCGGCAGCTTGTGCTCCGCAGCCCACTGTTCCGAAGACAGCAGCAATGCCGCGGAACCATCGGTCAGCGGCGTGCTGTTGCCGGCGGTGAGACTGCCGCTGCCGCTCAGGTCGAATACCGGCCTGAGCTTGGCGAGTTTCTCGACCGAGGTGTCGGCGCGCACATTGTTGTCGGTCTTCAGGTCGCGGTACGGCACTACCAGATCGTCGTAGAAGCCCTCGTGCCAGGCCGCCGCCGCCTTGACATGGCTTTCATACGCCAGCTGGTCCTGCTCTTCGCGGGTAATGCTCCAGGTCTTGACCATCAGTTCGCAGCTCTGGCCCATCGACAGGCCGGTGCGAGGCTCGACCACGGCGGGCAGTACCGGCTTCAGGTCGCGCGGCCGCAGCCCCAGCCAGGGCCCCAGACGTTGTCCAAAGCTGCGGCCGCGGGCGCTGCGCAGCAGCCGCTGCTGGAACGATCGCGGGTACACCACCGGCGGATCGCTCATGTTGTCCACCCCGGCGGCAATGCCGGAGTCGATCTGCCCCAGGGCGATCTTGTTGGCGACCAGAATCGCCGCCTCCAGGCTGGTGCCGCAGGCGCGCTGCAGGTCCAGGCCCGGGGTCTGCGGATCGAGGCCGGTGGACAGCAGCGATTCGCGCGTCAGGTTGTAGTCCTTGGAGTGCTTGATGACCGCGCCGCCGATCACATCGCCGAGCCGTTGACCCTGCAACTCGAAGCGCTCGACCAGCGCGCGCAGCGATGCCGTCAGCAGCTCCTGATTGTCGGTGCCGGCGTAGGCGGTATGGGAGCGGGCAAAGGGGGTACGCACCCCGCCGATGATCGCTACGCGTCTGGTAGTACTTCCGATCTGCATGGGTTACATCTCCGTGTATCTTTGCGCGTTTGCGCGACGCGGCCGCGGCCATCTGCAACGCTTAGGGCTTGCCGCCTAGGATGCCACGCCGGTATAGCCGCGGTCACTCATGGCAGGTGGGCAGTCGGGCGTGCATTGCGGCTTCGGACGCCGGACAGGCAAGATTAAGCTTCGGCTGCGGCATCCGCCGGCGGCCAGCGCGCCAAAACGGGCGGCGGCGAGTGGAACCGGAGGGGTAATGGCGGGCATCGTGGTCGATCGTGTGTATGAGCGCCGCCTCGCCGCGCTGGTGAACAGCCGCGAGCAGCGCCTGATCGCGCGCGGCCGGCGCGGCCTGGAGCGCGAATCGCTGCGCGTGACGCCCGACGGCCACATCGCGCACACGCCGCATCCGCGATCGCTGGGCGCGTCGCTGACCAACCCGCACATCACCACCGACTATTCCGAAGCGCTGATCGAGCTGGTCACGCCGACTTTTGACGACAATGAGGAACTGCTGCAGTACCTCGGCGACCTGCATCAGTTCGTGTATGCGCACCTGGGCGATGAGCTGCTGTGGGCAACCTCGATGCCCTGCATCATCGGCGGCGAGGCGGCGGTGCCGATCGCACGATTTGGCAACTCGCACCAGGGCCGCATCAAGTACATCTACCGGCACGGACTGCTGGTGCGCTACGGCGGCATGATGCAGGCGATCTCCGGGGTACATTTCAATTATTCGGTGCCGGAGCAGTTCTGGCCGCTGTACGCCGAGATCTGCGAGGCGCGCGCCAGCGGCCAGGACTTTGTCTCGGCGCGCTATTTCGACCTGCTGCGCAATTATCGCCGCCACGGCTGGATCGTGTCCTACCTGTTTGGCGCCTCCCCGGCGCTGTGCCGCTCGTTTCTGCAGGGGCGCGAGGATCCGGAACTCAAGCCGCTGGGCCCGGACAGCCTGGTTGGACCGGACGCGACTTCGCTGCGCATGAGCGATATCGGCTATCGCAATCGCAGTCAGGTCGCCGAGGCGGTTTCGTTCAACACGCTGGAGGAATACCTGCGCGACCTGCGCCGCGCGGTGAGTCAGCCGTATCCGCCGTTCGAAGCGCTGGGCGTGAAGGTCGATGGCGAGTACCGGCAGCTGTCGGGCAATGTGCTGCAGATCGAAAACGAGTATTACAGCTACGTGCGGCCCAAACGCACGCTGCGCGCCGGCGAGCGCACCATCCACGCGCTGGCGCGTGCCGGCGTCGAATACGTCGAGGTACGCACGCTCGACAACAGCGCCTACAACCCGGTCGGCGTCAATCTGCGCAAGCTGTACTTCCTCGAGGCGTTCTGCCTGCTGCTGCTGTTCAAGGCCAGCCCGCCGATCGACAGCAACGAGGAGGAAGCGATCGACCGTAATCACCTGAAGGTGGCGCGCTACGGACGAGTGCGCGGCCTGATGCTCGAGCGCGAGCGGCGTCAGGTGCCGATGCGCAGCTGGGCCGCCGAACTGCTCGAGTCAATGCAGGGCGTGTGCGAGCTGCTGGATGCCACGCATCCGCTGCGGCCCTACAGCGTCACCCTGAAAGAGCAACAGCTGAAGCTCGAGGATGTCGAGCAGACGCCGTCGGCGCGGCTGCTGCGCGACCTGCGCGAATCCGGTGACAGCTTCACGGCGCTGGTGCTGCGCATGTCGCGCTCCCATCAGCAGCACATGCTCGGCTTGCCGCGCAATGAGGCACGCTGGCGACAATTCGAGGCCGAAGCCGAGGAGTCGCTGCAGGCGCAGCGCTCGCTCGAGACCGCGCAGCGCGGCAGCTTCGAGGATTACCTGGCCGCCTACCTGGCCAATTGATCGAGGCCGGCGCGCCGCGGCGCCTGCGGCATTAAAATTGCAAGTCGGCGCTGCTCTCACTGGAGATTGTCGCGTGCTGCAGAGGATTCATCGGCTGTTGGTCGCCAACCGCGGCGAGATTGCGGTGCGGGTAATGCGCGCCGCCAGCGAGCTCGAGATCCCGACGGTCGCCATCTATTCGCAGGAGGACCTGTTCAGCCTGCATCGCACCAAGGCGGATGAAGCCTATCTGGTGGGCGAAGGCCGCGGCGCGATCGAGGCATACCTGGATATTGCCGACATCCTGCGGGTGGCGCGCGAAGCGGCTGTCGATGCGATTCATCCGGGCTACGGCTTTCTGTCGGAGAACCCGGAGTTCGCCGCGCAGTGTGCCGCCGCGGGCATCATCTTCATCGGGCCGAGCCCGGAGACCATGCGCGTGCTGGGCAACAAGGTGGCCGCGCGCCACCTGGCGGTGGCCGCCGGCGTGGCGGTGATGCCGGCGACGCCGCCGCTGCCGCCGGACATGGATGAATGCCGGCGGCTGGCGGGCGAGGTCGGCTATCCGGTCATGCTCAAGGCCAGCTGGGGCGGCGGCGGGCGCGGCATGCGCGTGATCCAGAACGATGCACAGCTGGCCGAGTTGCTGCCGGTCGCGCGCCGCGAGGCGCGCGCCGCGTTCGGCAACGACGAAGTCTACCTGGAGCGGCTGGTGCGCCGCGCGCGCCATCTGGAGGTGCAGATCCTGGGCGACAGTCACGGCAACCTGGTGCACCTGTACGAACGCGACTGCACGGTGCAGCGGCGCAACCAGAAAGTGGTGGAGCGCGCGCCGGCGGTGTTCCTCACCGATGCCGAGCGTTCGGCGCTGTGCGCGGCGGCGCTGGCGATCGGCCGCGCGGCGAACTACCGCAACGCCGGCACGGTGGAGTTTCTGCAGGATGCGGATAGCGGGCGGTTCTACTTCATCGAGGTCAACCCGCGCATCCAGGTCGAGCACACGGTGACCGAATGCGCCACCGGGGTGGATCTGGTCAAGGCGCAGATTCGTATTGCCGACGGCGCCCGCATTGGTGATGCGGCCAGTGGCGTGCCGCCGCAGGATGAGATCCGGATCTATTCACACGCGCTGCAATGCCGGGTGACCACCGAGGATCCCGAGAACAATTTCACCCCGGACTATGGCCGCATCACCGCCTATCGCACTCCGGCCGGCTTCGGCGTGCGGCTGGATGCCGGGACGGCCTACACCGGGGCCATCATCACGCGCTGGTACGACTCGCTGCTGGTGAAAGTGACTACCTGGGCGCCGACGCCGCAGGAAGCCATCGCCCGCATGCATCGGGCATTGTGGGAGTTTCGGATCCGCGGCATCACCACCAATCTGCGCTTCCTCGACCAGATCATCACCCACCCGCGCTTCGCGCGCGGTGACTACACCACGCGCTTCATCGATGAGACACCGGAGCTATTCAGCTCGCCGGAACGGCGCGACCGCGCCACGCGCATCCTGACCTTCCTGGCCGACACCGTGGTCAACGGCAACCGCGAGATCAAGGGCCGTGCCGTGCCGCCACTGCTGACTTCGATGCGCCCGCCGCGATTGCCGGCAGCGCTGGCGCGCGGCACCGCGCCTCCAGCGGGCAGCAAGCAGCGCCTGGACGAGCTCGGGCCTGTGCGTTTCGCGCAATGGATGCGGGCCGAGGAGCGCGTGCTGCTGACCGATACCACCATGCGCGATGCGCATCAGTCGCTGCTGGCAACGCGCATGCGCACCATCGACATGGTGGCGATAGCGCCTGCCTATGCGACCCTGCTGCCGCAGCTGTTCTCGGTTGAATGCTGGGGCGGGGCGACGTTCGACGTCGCGATGCGCTTTCTGAAGGAGGATCCCTGGGAGCGGCTGGAGCGGCTGCGCGAGGCGATGCCGAATCTGCTGCTGCAGATGCTGCTGCGTTCCGCCAATGCCGTGGGCTACACCAATTACCCCGACAACGTGGTGCAGTACTTCGTGCGCCAGGCCGCGGCGGCGGGCATCGACGTGTTCCGCATCTTCGACTCGCTGAACTGGGTCGAGAACATGCGCGTGGCGATCGACGCGGTGCTCGAGTCCGGCCGGCTGTGCGAGGCGGCGATCTGCTACACCGGCAACATCTGCAACCCCAGGGAGCGCAAGTACACGCTCGACTATTACCTTGCGCTGGGGCGCGAACTGCAAGCCGCCGGTACCCACGTGCTGGGCATCAAGGACATGGGCGGACTGTGCCAGCCGCGAGCCGCCTACGATCTGGTCAAGGCGCTCAGGGAGGAGACCGGACTGCCGGTGCACTTTCACACCCATGACACCAGCGGCATCGCCGCCGCCAGCGTGTTTGCCGCGATCGCGGCCGGGGCCGATGCCGTGGACGGCGCCATGGACTCGATGAGCGGACTGACGTCGCAGCCGAACCTGGGCTCGATCGCCGAAGCGCTGCGCTACAGCCCGCGCGATCCCGGAATCGACACCGAGCACATCCGCACCCTGTCGCATTACTGGGAACAGGTGCGCAAGGGCTACCTCGCGTTCGAGAGCGACAACCGGGCCGGCGCCTCCGAGGTCTATGTACACGGCATGCCGGGCGGCCAGTACACCAACCTGAAGGAGCAGGCGCGCGCGCTCGGCATCGACGACACGCGCTGGCCGGAGGTCGCCCGTACCTACGCCGAGGTCAATGACATGTTCGGCGACATCATCAAGGTGACGCCGACCTCGAAGGTGGTCGGCGACATGACGCTGCTGATGATGGCCAACGGCCTGACGCGCGCCGCGGTGCTGGACCCGGCGACTGAAATCGCTTTTCCAGAATCGGTGGTGCAGCTGTTTCGCGGCGACCTGGGACAGCCGTATGGCGGCTTCCCGCCCGAGCTGCAGCGCAAAGTGCTGCAGGGTGCGGCGCCGCGCACGCGGCGGCCGGGACTGGAAATGCCGCCGGCCGACCTGACGCAGCTGCGCGCCGAGGCGAGCGAGAAGGCCGAGCGCGCGCTGACCGACCGGCAGTTCGCCTCCTACCTGATGTATCCCAAGGTGTTCACCGAGTATGCCGCGGACCGGCGGCGCTTCAGCGATGTCGCCATCCTGCCGACCGCGGTGTTCTTCTATGGCATGGAGCCGGGGCAGGAAATCAGCGTCGAGCTGGAGCGCGGCAAGACGCTGATCGTGCATTATGTGACGCGCAGCGAGCCGCATGAGGACGGCACGCGCACCGTGTTCTTCGAACTCAACGGTCAGCCGCGCTCGGTGCGCGTAACCGATCGCAGCCAGAAACCGAGCCGGCCGCCGCAGCGCAAGATCGATCCCGGCAATCCGCGCCATATTGGCGCGCCGATGCCGGGCACGGTGGCCACGGTCAGCGTCGCGGTCGGGAACAAGATCAAGCGCGGCGACGTGGTGGTGACGATCGAGGCCATGAAGATGGAAGCCGCCGTGCGCGCTGAAATGGACGGAGAGGTGGCGGAGATGCTGGTGCAGCCCGGCGCCCAGATCGATGCCAAGGACCTGCTGCTGGTGTTGCGCTAGGGCTGCTCGCGTAGACTGCATAAAGCACTATCGGCGGGCGTATATTCGGCCGCTCGGCGCGAAATTGGTGCCATGACCGCCCGGCTTGAGGGCAGAAATGGCGCTTAAGCGGCACAATTGGGACGGCGAGGCTGTGGCACGAAAGGTGCACCTTCGACTCGCTGGAGTGGCGGAACCAACAAGAATGGAGGCGGGAACCCTGGTATGAAACTGATAACCGCAATTATCAAGCCGTTCAAACTCGATGACGTCCGGGCTGCACTGTCCGAGATCGGCGTATCCGGCATGACCGTCACCGAGGTCAAGGGTTTCGGCCGCCAGCGCGGCCATACCGAGCTCTACCGCGGCGCCGAGTACGTGGTCGATTTCGTACCGAAGACGCGGGTCGAAGTCGCGGTGCGTTCCGAGCTGGTCGATCAGGTGGTGGAAGCGGTGCTCAAGGCCGCCAAGACCGGCAAGGTCGGCGATGGCAAGATCTTCATCACCGACATCGATCGGGTGATCCGCATTCGTACCGGCGAGACCGATAACGCCGCACTCTAGAATGATGGCGCGCTAGAATAACGGCACGGCCGCCGGCGGGCATCGGGGGCGGTGGAATTGCCGTATGCGGTCCGACTTCTCCAATGCGATTGTGTTTCACGAGCACGGCAGCGCCGATGTGCTCAAGTGGGAGCGCGTACCGTTGCCAGCCCCGGGACGCGGCGAGGTGCAGCTGCGTCATACCGCCATCGGCGTCAACTTCATCGACATTTACGATCGCAGCGGCCTGTATCCGCGTGCGCTGCCTGAAAGCCCGGGCCGGGAGGCTGCCGGCGTCATCATCGCGCTCGGGCCGGGGGTGCGGGGCTTCAAACGTGGCCAGCGCGTGGCCTATGTCCAGGCCGCTCCCGGTGCCTATTGCGAGCGGCGCAACATTGCTGCCGCCCACGTGGTCGGACTACCCCGGGGAATCACGGACGAACAGGCCGCCGCGCTGATGCTCAAGGGCCTGACCGCCGAATACCTGCTGCGCCGTACCCATCGGGTGCGTCGTGGCGACTATCTGCTGACTCATGCCGCGGCCGGTGGGGTCGGTTCGCTGCTGACGCAGTGGGCGCGGCTGCTGGGTGCCCGGGTCATGGGAATCGTCGGCACCGAGGCCAAGCTTGCGATGGCCAGGCGCCAGGGCTGTCATCAGGTGTTTGTGGCCGGCCGCGACGATATCGTGGAGTCCGTGCGCCGCTACACCCGCGGCCACATGGCCGATGTGGTCTACGATTCGGTCGGCAAGGATACCTTCATCGAATCGCTCGACTGCCTGCGGCCGCGCGGCCTGATGGTGAGCTTCGGCAACGCATCGGGGCCGCCGCCCGCGATCGCACCGCTGGAACTGGCGCGCCGGGGATCGCTGTTCCTGACGCGACCGTCGCTGTTCGATTACATCGCTACCCGCCGCGAGCTCGAGGTCGCGGCGCGCACGATGTTCGCCCTGGTAAGCGCGAAGAAATTACGGGTGCATATCGGACAGCGCTACCCGCTGGCCGATGCCGCCCAGGCGCATGGGGATCTGGAAGCGCGGCGCACCACCGGCGCGAGCGTGCTCATCCCGGCC
>DATAJH010000102.1:0-18652 GCA_036262215.1 Steroidobacteraceae bacterium | reverse complement strand
CGAGCCGCCGATGAAGAACATGATGCAGCTGAACACCAGGTACAGCGTGCCGATGTCCTTGTGATTGGTGGTGGTCAGCCAGCGATTCCAGAAGCCGTGCGGCTTGTGATCGTGATCGTCATGCGCGGCGGCGCTGTGTTCGGTGTAGGCCATTAAATTGATCTCTCTGGCAGTGATTCTTGCTGGTGAAGCCTGGGAACGCCGTTCAACCGGAGCTGGGCTGCGCAGCGGTCGGCGCCGCCGGCGCCGCCGGCGCGGCCGGCGGCTTGAGCGCCGCCTCCTGGTCCTTGAGCCAGCGGTCGAAATCCTGCTTGCTCTTGACCTCGAGCACGATCGGCATGAAGCCGTGGTCGCGGCCGCATAGCTCGGCGCATTGGCCACGGTAGGTGCCGGTCTTGTCGGCATCGATGTCGAACCAGGCCTCGTTGATGAAGCCCGGAATCGCATCCTTCTTGATCGCGAGCGCGGGCACCCACCAGGAATGAATGACGTCGTTGGCCGTGATCAGCACCCGCACCTTGACTCCGGCCGGCACCACCAGCGGATGATCCACCTCGAGTAGATAGTTTGGCACCGAGAACGGATCGACGCCGGAGCCGAGCTGGCGGGCGCGATTGCTGTCGCGCGCCAGTGTGGACAGGATGGTGACGCCGGTATCGGCGTACTCGTAGGCCCACTTCCACTGGTAACCGGTGACGCGGATGGTCAGCTCGGTGGCCACCGGATCCTCGGTCTGCACCAGCACACGCGCCGCCGGCACCGCCATGCTGATCAGGATCAGCACCGGCACCAGGGTCCAGATGATCTCGATGCGGTTGCTGTGCAGGAAATACTGGTCGGCGACCGCGCCCTTGGATTTACGGAAGTGCACCATCGAGTAAATCATGAAACCGAACACGACGATGGCAATGCCGACGCACCACCAGAACATCAGCATGTGCAGCGAATAGATTTCGCGCGACATCTCGCTGATGCCCGGCGTCATGTTCAGTGTCCAGGCCGCCTGGGCGCGGGGTGCAGCCAGCAGCAGGACCGCGGCAGCAGGCATCGCAGACAGCACGGTCGGGAATTTTTTCATCATTCTGGTGTCATACCTTGGGGCGTATTTTCTAGGGGCGGTGATTCACTGATACGACCTACCGAGCGCATCAGCCTTGCGGCCAATGCCCGCCGTTCCTCTTCTGTCAGAAAACTGCCGACCTCGTACGAGCGACCATGCGACTCAATCGTCAGGCGGCTGGGATGCAAGTGCGTATCAGCGCGGCGCAGTTTAACCTGCGCCCAATGCCGCGGGAACACGACTTGCTCGCGCCGTTCGCGCCAGTGTGTGTCAACCGCGACCCGCTCGTCGGTCACGGTGATGGTCTGCGAGTAGTGCCGGCGCCGCAGGCTCGCCCGCAGCGCCCAGCCCAGCAGCAGCATTTCCGCGCCGGCGAACGGAAAGATCGGCCACAGCCCCTTGAGCGCCATCGCCAGCGAAATCGAAAACGACACCAGGCAGATGCTGGCGAAGAACAGGGTCGCGGCTCGCGGCGTGAGCGAACAGTTCGGCGATAACTGGATCGTCAGAACATGGTCCACTTTCAGACCCATCGTCAGCGGTGTCAGCGGTGAATGGCGCATCGTACGATGCGGTGTTTTCCATCGCAAGGTCAAACACTTAAGCTGCGCGAGGCGGCCTGTGCCAGCGGTTCATCGAACAGCGCTGCGGCGGCCGCGATCACGTGGCTGGCATCAGTATCGGTGGCCACCGAGTACGGCAGCAGCGCCAGTCTTGGCACACCGAGCAGCGCGTCGAGCGCCGCGAGGTTCTCTTCCAGCGCCGGCATGTCCGCAGCGAGCACGCTGCCGATCCAGCCGGCGAGCTGCAGGTTCGACATCCCGATCGCCTGCGCCGACAGCAGCGCGTGATTCAGGCAGCCCAAGCGCAATCCGACCGTCAGCACCACCGGCAGCGCCAGCCGCTGCGCGATGTCGGCCATGGTGCCGCACTCACCGATCGGTGCGAACCAGCCGCCGGTGCCTTCCACCACCACCGCGGAACATGTGGCCGTGAGCCGTTCATAGGCCGCGGCCACCCGTTCCGGCTCGATCCGTACACCGGCCCGATCGGCGGCGATATGCGGCGAAACGCCCCAGTTGAAACAGTACGGGTTGATGTCGAGGCGTTCGCAATCAGGGGGGGATAATGCAGCGATCGCGACGACATCGTCATTGATCAAGTCGCCTACGGCGCAGAATCCTGCGAGTATCGGCAGCTCCGACACGGTGACCGGACGCGTGCCCGTGGCCACGGGCTTCATGCCGGTGGCCCTGACACCCCGGCTCTGCAGTGCCCGCAGCAGTGCCAGCGTTACCCGCGTCTTGCCGACGTCGGTATCGGTGCCGGCTATGAACACCCCGTGGCTCATCGGCTCCTGCGTCCCAGCGCTGCCAGCGGCACCACATGCTCGCCCGGCGAGAATGAATTCTCAGGGCCGCCGGCTTGCGTTGCGGCGCCGAACGCCGCGCCGAAGATCACCTCGAACGTGGCCGGCAGGCCCGCGGCCGTGCGCCGCGTTTCATAGGCCGCAATCATGCGATGCAGCCGCGCGCGGCCGGTCAGTGCGCGCGATCGCGCGCGCGCCGCGTTGCGCGCGCCGATGCGCTGCAGCTCGCGCATCAGCGAGTGCACGTCCGGGTACAGCAGCCGATGCCGCTCGACGTCCATGACGGGTTCGGCCAGTCCGGAGTCCATCAGCGCCGCGCCAAGCTGCGGCATGTCAGGGAACTGGCTGACATGGACACCGTCGTCGACGCTCTGCCACGCCAGGCGCAGCTCGTGCAGCGTATCGGGACCGAAGCTTGCGAACACGAACACACCCCCCGGCTTTAGTATGCGCGCCAACTCGCGGAACACCATATCGGGCCGGTCGCACCACTGCAGCATCAGACTGCTGTAGACCAGGTCTGTGCTGCCGGCGGCCAGCGGCAGCGCGTAGGCGTCGGCGCACACACGCTCGAAGCGTCGCCGCGGCCAGCCCGGACGTGGCGATGCGAGCAGCATGCCCGGCGCGATATCCAGCGCGATGACACGCGCACGCGCATAGCGTCGGTGCAGCGCGACCGCGCCCTGGCAGGTGCCGGCGCCCAGATCGAGGATCGATTGCGGCGCGAGCGCGAAAAATCGCAGCCGTTCGAGCAGCTCGGCGCGTACCCGCTGCTGCAGCTGCGCGGCAGCGTCGTACCCGGCAGCCGCACGATCGAAAGATCGCGCCAGCGCCCGCCGGTCGAGCGAGAAGCTGAGCTGCGCCGCGTGCATCGCGGGTGAGTCGCTCATGGTGCCGCACGCGCGTCGGTGGCGTGCCATGACGGCGCGGGTTCGCGCGTGAACGCCAGCAGCGCCGCGCCGACCTGGTCGGGATGCGACAGGAACGGGGCATGGCCGGCGCGCCGGATCTGCAGCAGCTGCGCCTGCGGCAGCAGCTGCGCCAGTGCCTGCGCGGCCTGGGGCGGCGTCACGCGATCATATTGTCCGGCGATCACCAGTGCCGGGACCTCGATGCGCCGCGCCAGCGCGCGCAGGTCGTTGTGCTCGAGCAGCGCCAGCCCCGCCGCCAGCGCGGCGGGGTGCGCCGCGCCGTGCACCCGCAGCGCGTGGTGCAGCGTCGCGCGCACCGCAGTCGCGTCCGCGCTGCCGCGCAGCTGCAGCTCGATGAAATCGGCGATGCTCTGCCCGGCATCGTGCTCGAGCTGTGCGGCAAACTGCCGCAGCGTCGCCTCCGGCAGGCCGTGCGGCCAGTCACCGGCACGCACGAAGCGCGCACTGCTGGCGATCAGCACCAGCCGGCGCACCGCCAGTGCCGGTTCGGCGGCGAGCTGCAGCGCCAGCTGAGCGCCCAGCGACCAGCCCAGCAGTATCGCACCGCGCGGCAGCATGGCCGCAAGGTTCGCGAGCTGCTGTTGCGGCGAGCTTTCAGTCCACGGGCTGCGGCCATGTCCCGGCAGATCGATGGCCGTCACCCGGTGATGCGCACCGAGTGCCGCGCGCAGGGCGTCGAATACGCGCAGGTTCATGCCCCAGCCGTGCAGCAGCACCAGCGGCGCGGCGTCGCCTGCGCTCTCGGCGCCGCTGGTCTCGCTGTAGAGCGCGGCACCGATGCGCGAGCGCATCAGGTCGCACTCCGTTCACGCCACAGCTGGCCTAAGGTCTCGGCCAGCGCATCCACGTCCTGCTCGCGATGCGCGGCCGACAGTGTGATCCGCAGTCGCGCGCCGCCGGCCGGCACGCTCGGCGGCCGGATGGCCGCGACCCAGAAGCCGGCATTCATCAGTGCCACGCTCAACGCCAGCGCCCAGGCCGACTCGCCGACGATCAGCGGCTGTATCGGTGTGCTCGAGGCCGCGAGCGGCAGCCCGAGTGCCGTCGCCGCGGCCCGAAAGCGCAGCGTCAGGCTATGCAGCCGCTCGCGTCGCCAGCTTTCCTGTTGCGCTAGTCGCAAGGCGGCGCGGCCCGCCGCCGCCACGGCCGGCGGCAGCGCAGTGGTATAGATATAGGTGCGCGCGCGCTGAATCAGGTAGTCGATCAGATTGGCATCGCCGGCCACGAACGCGCCGAAGGTTCCGAACGCCTTGCCCAGCGTGCCGACCAGGATCGGCACCGCACCGGCCGCCACGCCGGTCTGCTCCAGCGTGCCGCGGCCGCTGTTGCCGATCACGCCCAGCCCATGCGCATCGTCGACCATCAGCGCGCAGTCGTGCCGTTTTGCGAGCGCCGTCAGCGCCGGCAGGGGCGCCAGATCGCCATCCATGCTGAACACGCCGTCGGTCACGATCAGCGTGGCGGCACTCGCGCCGCCATTGGAGCGGTGCGACGCGCTGTCATCGTCGGCGCCACGCCGCGCGCGCAGCATTTCTCCGGCGTGCGCCACATCGCCGTGCGCATAGCGGCGCAGCCGCGCGCCCGAGAGCCGCACCGCATCGAGCAGCGAGGCGTGATTCCGGCGGTCGGCGAGCACCAGGTCGTGTCGATCGGTGAGCGCACTGATGACACCCAGGTTCGCCATGTAGCCGCTCGAGAACAGCAGCGCGCGCTCGCGGCCGGTGAACGCGGCCAGCTCCTGTTCCAGCGCGTGGTGCTCGAGTGAGTGGCCGCTGACCAGGTGCGCCGCCCCGGCGCCGAAGCCGAAGCGGCTCATGCAGTCACTCGCCGCGCGGATCAGCTCCGGATGGTGACTTAAGCCCAGGTAATCGTTACTGCAGAAGTTGCGCAGCAGGCGTCCGCCGACCCGCACCGCGGTCGGATCACCGGGCTCGGGGAACGCCTCCGCCAGCTGGCGGCGCCTTCGAGTGTGCTGCGCCTCGAATGCTGCCAGCTCGCGAGCGAGCAGGTGCGAATCAAGCCGCACCAGGCACAGCCGCCGCGCCCTCGGCGCGCATGCCGAGCCGCGCCAGCAGCGCGCGGTCGTGCGTAACGTCCGGATTGCCGGTGGTCAGCAGCTTCTCGCCGTAGAAAATGGAATTGGCGCCGGCCAGAAACGCCAGGGCCTGCAGTTCATCGCTCATCGTGCTGCGTCCGGCCGAGAGCCGCACATGCGCCTTGGGGATCATCACGCGCGCTGCGGCGATGGTGCGTACAAAATCCAGCGGATCCACGTCCCCGGCCCCGGCCAGCGGTGTGCCCGGCACCCGCACCAGCTGGTTGATCGGCACGCTCTCCGGATGCTGCGGCAGGTTCGCCAGCGTCACCAGCATCTGCGCGCGATCGCGCGTGGTCTCGCCCATGCCGACGATGCCGCCGCAGCACACGTTCATGCCCGCAGTGCGCACCGCGGCCAGCGTATCGAGCCGCTCCTGGTAGCTGCGGGTCGAGATCACCTGGCCGTAGAATTCCTCCGAGCTGTCGAGGTTGTGATTGTAGTAGTCGAGCCCGGCATCCTTGAGCTGCTGCGCCTGATCGCGGCTCAGCATTCCCAGCGTCGCGCAGGTCTCCAGGCCGAGCGCGCGTACCGCGCGCACCATGAGCGCAATCTGGTCCAGATCCTTGCGCTTGGGCGAGCGGTAGGCCGCGCCCATGCAGAAGCGGGTGGCGCCGGCGGCGCGCGCCGCGCGCGCCCGTTCCAGCACCTGCGGCAACGGCATCAGCGCCTCGCTGTCCACTCCGGTCTGATAGCGCACGCTCTGCGGGCAGTAGGCACAGTCCTCGGGGCAGCCGCCGGTCTTGATCGACAGCAGGGTGCTCATCTGGACAGTGTTCGGCTGATGCCAGGCGCGATGCACGCTCTGTGCGCCATGGATGAGGTCGGCAAACGGCAGCGCGAACAGCGCCTCGGCCTCACCCAGGCTCCAGTCGTGACGCGGCTCGATGCCGATGATGGGCATATCCTGCTGTACCCGCACTGAAATGTTGCTGTCGATCTTCGGCGGCGCCCGCCACGCTGTCAACCTGTCCGCAGGCCGCAGGTTGACGTTTGCTCAGTACCCGGCCACCCGTCAGGCGGCACGGCGTCGAGCGCACTCTAGCGCGAGCTGTATTCCAGCAGCACGCCGGCGAACACGGCGAAGCCGAAATAATTGTTGTTCTGGAAAGCCCTGAAGCACCCTTCCGGGTCGCGCCGGCGGATCAACCACTGCTGCCACAGAAAACAGCAGGCACCCGCGATCAGGCCGGCGCGGTAGCCGTCGCCGAACTTCAGCGTGCGGCCGATCAGCAGCAGCGAGAACAGCATCATGAGCTGCATCACGGCGATCATGAATCGATCCAGGTCGGCGAACAGGATGGCGGTCGAGCGCACGCCGATGCGCAGGTCATCATCGCGATCGACCATCGCATACATCGTGTCGTAAACGCCGGCCCACAGAATGGCAGCCACCAGCATCAGCCAGCCGACGCGCGGCACCGCGCCGAGCGTCGCGGCGAACGCCATCGGCACCGCCCAACCGAAGCACAGGCCCAGGTACAGCTGCGGCAGCGGGAAGAAGCGCTTGAGCAGCGGGTAGGTGATCGTCAGCGCGGCACCGGCGAACGCGAGCCGCACGGTGAGCGCGTTGAGCTGCAGCACCAGCAACAGCGCCGCGACCACCAGCACGCCGAACACGGTCAGCGCCTCGGGCGGGGAGATCGCGCGTGCCGCCAGCGGCCGCGAGCGCGTGCGCCTGACGTGCGGATCGATATTCCGGTCCGCCAGATCGTTGATGATGCAGCCGGCGCTACGCATCAGCACCGCGCCGGCGACAAAGATCGCGAGCAGCCGCCGTTGCGGATGCCCGTCGGCGGCGATCCACAGCGCCCATAGCATCGGCCACAGCAGCAGCCAGGTGCCGATCGGGCGATCCAGGCGCAGTAACTGCGCGAAGTCGCGCAGACGCCGCATCGGCCGCGTCAGCCGCACGGTTTCGATCGCCGGGGTGAACAGGGGCGGCGCTTTCAGGACCTCGATCGCTGGCTGCGGTGCCGGCTCGCTGGCCGGTGTCGCCGTTCGTAGCGGCTCGAATGCGCTGCGCTGCGCGGCGAGCTCGGCTCGCGCCGCACCTGCCGCGGCCCACGCCTGCGGCGCTGTGGCTCCTGAACGTGGCATGGCACTTCGCACTGCAGCCGCAGCGCCGGGTGTGGCAACCGCGGCGGCTGGCGCTGGCGGCGTGGCAACCGCCGCTGGAGTCGGCACGGGCGCCGCGACCGCTTCCGGCGATGGCATCGCGGCAGCTGCGGGAACTGCGGAAGCTTCGGGCGCAGGCGCAGGCGCAGGCGCAGGCGCAGGCGCCGGCGCAGGTGTTGCCGCTGACTCAGGCTCGGCCGACGGCGCTGGCGATGCAGCCGGCGTCGGCAGCAACGCCAGCTCGATCTGGCGATCACCCGACACGGCCATACTGCTCCCGTTCACCGATCCAGCGTGTTCTTAAGGCCGCGACTCGTTCCGGCATGGCTTGCAGCATCTGGTTCGCCGTAGCGCGCACTTCATCCAGCAGATCGGCGTCGCGCGCCAGATCAGCGACCCGCAGTTGCGCCAGACCGGTCTGTCGCCGTCCCAGCAACTCGCCCGGTCCGCGCAGCGCAAGGTCGCGGCGAGCGATGCGAAAGCCGTCGTTGCTGTCGCGGATCGCCGCCAGCCGCGCCCGCGCCATCTGCGACAGCGGCGAGCGATACAGCAGCACACAACTGCTCTGCTGCGCACCGCGGCCGACGCGCCCGCGCAGCTGATGCAGCTGCGCCAGGCCCATGCGTTCGGCATTCTCGATCACCATCAGGCTGGCATTGGCGACGTCGACACCGACCTCGATGACCGTAGTCGCCACCAGCAGCTGCACGGCGCCGGCGGCGAATTGCTGCATGACGCGCTCCTTCTGCTTCGACGCCATGCGCCCATGCAGCAGCTCCACGCGATGCGCCGGCAACGCTTCGGCCAATGCGGCCGCGGTGTCCTCGGCGGCACTGGCGGCAAGCTCCTCCGATTCCTCGATCAGAGGACAGACCCAATAGGCCTGGCGACCGGCGCGGCAGGCCTGATCAATGCGCGCGACGATTGCGGCGCGTTTCTCTTCCGGTACCACGACCGTGCGCACCGGGGTGCGTCCGGGTGGCAGCTCATCGACGATCGATACGTCGAGATCTGCATACAGCGTCATGGCCAGGGTGCGCGGGATCGGTGTCGCGCTCATGATCAGCTGATGCGGCGTGCGCTCGCCCGGGCGCGCAGCTGCGTTGCCCTTGGCGGCGAGTTGCAGCCGTTGCTGCACGCCGAAACGATGCTGCTCATCGATGATCGCCAGCCCGAGGTCCTTGAAGCGCACTTCTGCCTGGAACAGCGCGTGCGTGCCGACGCACAACTGGGCGCTGCCGCTGGCGGCGGCCTGCAGCGCCGCACGTCGCGTGCGCGCGGGCTGCGAGCCGGTGAGCAGGCTCACGCTAACGCCCAGCGGATCGAACCACGCCATCAGCGAACGGGCGTGCTGTTCGGCCAGCAGTTCGGTCGGCGCCATGAACGCGACCTGCAGGCCGCTGCCGATGGCACGCGCGGCCGCTGCCGCTGCGATCACGGTCTTGCCGCAGCCGACGTCGCCCTGTACCAGCCGCGCCATCGGCGTGGTGAGGCCGAGATCGCTCTCGATCTCATCGAGCACGCGCCGCTGCGCGCCGGTCAGATTGAAAGGCAGCGCCGCCAGCAACCGGGCCGTGAGTCCGGCCGGGTCGGTGAGCGCTGCGGCACGGTCGCGCCGCAAGCGCCGGCGCAGCTCCATCAGCGACAGCTGATGAGCCAGCAATTCCTCGAATGCCAGGCGGCGCTGCGCCGGGTGGCGTCCGGCGGCCAATTCAGCCAGCTGGGTTCCGACCGGCGGTCGATGCACGAACTCCAGCGCCGCGCGCAGCGTCGGCAGGCCGGCGCGCCTGAGCAGGCTTTCGGGCAACAGCTCGGCGACCCCGCTCGTGTCCAGGGTAGCGAGCGCGCGATCCACCGTGGCGCGCAGGCGCCCCTGCGTCAGGCCCTCGGTCGCCGGATAGATCGGCGTCATGGTCTGCGGCAGCGGTTCGCCCAGACCGACGATGCGGCGGTACTCCGGATGCACGATCTCCAGTCCCAGCGGCCCGCGTCGCAGCTCGCCGTGACAACGCAGCCGGGTACCGCGCGCCAGGCCTTCGCGCTGGGCATTGGAAAAATAAAAAAATCGCAGCGTCAGCGATCCCGAGCCATCGACCAGGCGCACCAGCAGCGTGCGGCGGCGGCGGAATACGATCTCGGCCAGCAGCACCTCGCCTTCCACGACCGCATGCATGCCCGGCAGCAGCGAGCCGATCGGTAGCACGCGGGTGCGGTCCTCGTAGCGCAGCGGCAGCACGAACAGGATGTCGTCCGGATGCGGGGCCCCCAGGCGCGCCAGCTTCGGAGCCCGCGCGCCGGTCGCGGCCGGCTGCTGCGGCACCGCGCGTTTCAGGCGAGGCTGAGTATGCACTCCACTTCAACCCGCGCACCGCGCGGCAACGCCGCGACGCCGATCGCGGCGCGCGCCGGATAGGGCTCGCTGAAATAGGTCGCCATGATCTCGTTGACCTTGGGAAAGTGGGCCAGATCGGTCAGATATACGCTCAGCTTCACCGCACTGGCGAGCGAGCCGCCGGCGGCCTGCGCGATGGCGGAGACATTGTCGAACACGCGGCGAATCTCGGCTTCGATGTCGCCGCTGACCAGCTGTCCGCTGGCCGGGTCGAGCGGGATCTGGCCCGAGATGTAGACCGTCTCGCCCACACGGACCGCCTGTGAGTAGGTGCCGATCGCCTTGGGCGCCAGCGGGGAATGGATGATTTGTCGCTGCATGATGTTGCTCAGGCCCTATATAGAGGTGACGGTTGCGTGCGCCGCCATCGCGGCCGGCGTCAATTATCTTCGTATTTACCGTCGTCAGGTTGCGCTCGTGCATGCGAGTGGGTCGAAATGGTACGCACCGTGCGCAGCACGTCCGGCATATGCCGTACCACCCGCATCACGCGCGCCAGGTGCTTGCGGTCGGCCACTTCCAGCACGAACACCTGCACCGAGGTCTCGGCATCGCGCGTTTCGATGGTCACATGGATGACGTTGGTCTGGGTGCCGGCGATCGCGGCCGAAACCGCCGCCAGTACCCCCATCCGGTTCACCGTCTCGATGCGGATTTCCGACAGGAACAGCCGGCCGGGCTTGTGCTGCCAGCTCACCGGCAGCCATTTCTCCGGATGCTTGCGATAGTCCGCGACATTGGAGCAGGTCTCGCGGTGGATCACGATGCCGCGCCCGGTGCTCATGAACGCCAGGATCGGGTCGTTCGGCAGCGGATAGCAGCAGTGCGCATAGCTGACCAGCAGACCCTCGGTGCCCGCGATCGCCAGCGGCCCCGCGGTCGGATGCGCAACGTACTCGCCCGGGGCGCCCGGGATCACCGGCGGCGGCTCGGCGATCTGCGGCCGATCCACCGGTAGCAGGCGGCGCGCCACCAGCGGCGCCAGCCGCTCGCCGAGCCCGACCCGTTCAAACAGCTCCTCGGTGTCCTTGAGCGCGAACTCGTTCAGCGCCGAGCGCAACGCCGCCGGGTCCACCGCGTCGAGCTTGACCTCGAACTCGGCCAGCGCCTGCACCAGCAGGCGCTTGCCCAGCTCTACCGCCTCGCCGCGGCGCAGGGACTTCAGATAGTGCCGGATAGCCGAGCGCGCCTTGGCGGTCACCACGAAATTGACCCACGAAGGGTTGGGCGAAGCGCCCTTGGCGGTGATGATCTGCACCGTCTGGCCGTTGCGCAGCACGGTGCGCAGCGGCGTGAGCCGACGGTCGATCTTGGCGGCCACGCAGCGATTACCGATGTCGGTGTGCACCGCATAGGCGAAATCCACCACCGTGGCGCCGCGCGGCAGCCGCAGGATCTCCCCGCGCGGCGTGAACACGTACACCTTGTCGGGAAACAGGTCGACCTTGACGCTCTCGATGAATTCCTCGGAGTTACCGCCTTCCTCCATCTCCACCAGGTTCGACAGCCACTTGCGGGCGCGCTCCTGCTGCGCCGAGCCTTCCAGCTCGCCTTCCTTGTACTTCCAGTGCGCGGCGATGCCCGACTCGGCCACTCGGTCCATGTCCTCGGTACGGATCTGCACCTCGATCGGCACGCCATTGGGTCCAAACAGGGTGGTGTGCAGCGACTGGTAGCCATTGATGCGCGGGATGGCGATGTAGTCCTTGAAGCGCCCCGGCATCGGCTTGTAGACGCTGTGCACGATGCCGAGCGCGCGATAGCAGGTGTCGACCGCATCGATGGTGATGCGCAGTCCATAGACGTCGACGATCTCCGACAGCATGGCGCGCTTGCGCAGCATCTTGCGGTAGATGCTGAACAGATGTTTTTCGCGCGCTTCTACCCGCCCGGGAATAGCCGCCTTCTTCAGCGCCGCCTCGAGCTGCGCCCGGATCTTGTTGAGGAATTCCTTCTGATTGCCGCGGGCGCGCTTGAGCGCGCGCTCGATCACGCGGTAGCGCTGCGGATACAGGGTGCGAAAACCCAGATCCTCCAGTTCGAGCTTCATCGCATACAGGCCGAGCCGCTCGGCCACCGGCGCATAGATGTCGAGCGTCTCGCGCGCGATGGAGCGGCGCTTGGCCGGCGCCAGCACGTCGATGGTGCGCAGGTTGTGCATGCGATCGGCGAGCTTGACCAGGATCACGCGCAGGTCGCGCACCATCGCCAGCAGCATCTTGCGGAAGTTCTCGGCCTGCGCTTCCTCACGATTCTTGAAGCGGATCTGATCGAGTTTGGTCACGCCATCGACGATCTCGGCGACGTCGTGGCCGAAGCGGGCGGCGATATCGGCCTTGGCGATCGGGGTGTCTTCGATGACGTCGTGCAGAATCGCGCTGACAATGGTGTCGGCATCGAGATGCAGGTCGGCGAGGATCTCCGCGGCGGCGACCGGGTGCGTGATGTAGGGCTCGCCCGACACGCGCTTCTGGCCCTGGTGCGCGGCGGCGCCGAACTCGGCGGCTTCGCGGATGCGTTCAACCTGCTCGTGCGGCAGGTAGGTCGCAACCTTAGTCAGCAGCTCCTTGACACCCGGAGTGCCGCGTTTCGCGCCGGGCAGTAACCCCAAGAGCGAAGACGCATAATCCACAGCCGTCTCGTGTGCGAGCCCTCAGATCTCTAGAGCTCGCGATCGACCAGGCCGAACTGCGGCGCGCGGAAGGTCGATTCATGGTCGGATTCTGGCATCACGGATTCCTGCCGTGGTTCCGGCTCACGCAGCATCTCGGGCGTGATGTTGCCGGCGGCGATCTCCCGCAGTGCCACCACCGTGACCTTGTCGTTCTCGATCGGCACGGTCGGCTCGGCCCCGTTGGCAAGGCGCCGGGCGCGCTGACTGGCGAGCAGCACCAGCTGAAACAGGTTATCGACATTCTGCAGACAGTCTTCGACGGTTACGCGAGCCATGGCTTTAAGATTTCCTGAAAATACCGGGAGTTGCCTTCTGAGTGTACTTCATTGGCGCTCGCTCGCGCCAGCCGATTCGACCCGCTGAAGCGGCGTTACAGCAGCGCTTTATGGCATTTACTTAAGCCGCCAGAACCAGTTGGCGCCGTTTTTATCGTCGGCTCGAGGCGCTGTCCGGTGTGTTGCCAATTCCTTCAGGCTACGCGACCATTCCGTAAAGCAGCGGCACGGAGATGCAGATGGCCGAGGGCATGCTCGGTGGCCTCCTCGGGGGTGAGGATGGCAAGCCCGAAGTCGAGGCGCCACAGTCGTTGGCCGGCGCCGATGGGTTCGCCGCCGCGGTTGCCGACCGGCTGTCGGCCGGCGATCCGCAGGTCGCACGGGATACCTCAGCATTCCTGAAGCAGCAATCGCAGCTGCTCGAAACCCAGCGCAGGCACCTTGAAGAAGAACACGCGGCCCGTCTGCAGTACCTCAAGGGCCAGGCGCGCGAGGTCGACATCCGTCGCTTCGAACTGCGGCTGCGCGTGGGCTTCCAGCTGTTCATCATCCTGTTTGCAACCGTCATCGGCGTCGGGCTGGCACTGTTGATCCACGATGCCCTCAGCTCGCGACGGGTGATCATCGAGCCGTTCGATGCACCGAGCGCACTGGTCAGCCGCGGCCTGACTGGAAAGGTGGTCGCAGCGGGCCTGCTGGGCGAGCTCAATCGGCTGCAGGTGGCCACCAGATCCTCGGCCGCAAAGCGTGACCTCGCCAACGCCTGGTCGGCGGATATCCAGCTCGCGCTGCCCGAGGCGGGCGTCTCGATCGGCGAGCTCTCGCGTCTGCTCAAAGCGCGCTTCGGTCACGACGTGCACATCAACGGCGATCTGGTCCAGAGCGAGGCCGGTGGTCTCGACCTGACGGTGCGCGGCGACGGCGTGCAGCAGAAGACCTTCTCCGGCAATGTGAATGAGCTGCCGCGACTGACGACCCAGGCAGCCGAATATGTCTACGGTCAGTCCGAGCCGGCGCTGTACGCCTCGTACTTGAGCAACGAGGGGCGCGACACCGAGACCATCAGCTTTTGCCAGACCGCCTACAGCAGCGCCAGCAAGTCGGATCGTCCCTACCTGCTCAACAGTTGGGCCATCGCGCTGCAAAACACCAGCGGATCAGTCCAGCAGGGTCTGGCGCTGTATCGCGCCGCGGTGAAGATGAAACCCGACTTCTGGGTCGGGTACAACAACATCCAGAACGGGCTGTGGGCTCTAGGCGATGAGGAGGGTGCCTGGCGCGCGGGGGAGGACCTGCGCCGGGCGGCCGGCGGTCGTCCGGGCCTCGCACCGGGCAAGTACTATCAGAACTGGGACGAGCTGACGTGGAACATGCCGGCCTGGCTCGAGGCTACCATTGAGGATGTCGAGTCCAGTGCCGGTGCCGGAACGCTGGCGACGGCAGTAGGTCCCAGTGTCGCCGATATCTATACGCGCATGCACGATGCGCAAGCCGCCGAGCTGGCGCTGCAGACCACCAAGGCGGACGCCAACGACCCTACCATCAACGCGATGACCCATTTCGTGCGTGGCATGCTGGCGTCCGAGGCCCACGACACGGGGCAGGCGGCGAGCGAGATGGAGGCTTTTCAGCAGGGCTACACAAATCCGGTCGTGTACACCAACTATCCGGGCTACACCTGCTGGATCGCACCGGTCGAGGAAGCGGCAGGCCGTCCCACCAAGGCGGACGCGGTGCTGGCGGCGGGAGGCTCCTTCGTGGACTGCTACCGTTTCCGCGGCGACATCCTCGATCTGCGGGGAGACTGGCCGGGTGCGCAAAAAGCCTACGCGGCCGCCGCCGCGCTCGCCCCCGATCTGCCCGCGGGCTACTACTCCTGGGGTGCCGCGCTCGCCCGCCACGGCGATCTTGCCGCTGCCGCAGCCAAGCTCAAGGCGGCAAACGAGCGTGGGCCGCACTGGGCCGATCCGCTCAAGGCCTGGGGCGACACGCTGGCCAAACAGGGTCAGGCCAGGGAAGCGCTCGCCAAGTACGACGAGGCGCTCAAGTACGCTCCCAACTGGAGCGCACTCAAACAGGCACGCGAGTCGGCAGCGAAGCAGAAGAGCTGAAGAGCTGATGGAACGGCCGCTCGCCGGCGCGGCGTGGCCTAGCCGGGGCGCACCAATGTTGCGATCAGGGGCTTGAGCTCGGGCCGGTTGGAACGCAGCTCCCCGCCACCGCCGTCGAGAATGGTGCTGACCTCGAACGCAGCTTTCTCGAACTGATCGTTGACCACCACGTACTCGAATTCGTCGTAGTGCGACATGTCGGTGGAGGCATCGGCCAGCCGTCGGGTGATGGTTTCGGCGCTGTCGGTGCGCCGCTCGCGCAGGCGCTGCTCGAGTGCGGCGCGCGTGGGCGGCAGAATGAAAATACTTTTGCTGTCGGGCATGGCGCGGCGCACCTGACGCGCTCCCTGCCAGTCGATCTCCAGCAGCACGTCCTTGCCGGCCGCGAGCTTGTCGCGTACCTGCGCCGCGCCGGTGCCGTAGAAGTTATCGAACACCTGGGCATGCTCGAGGAAGGCGTTGTCTGCGATCAGCTCGTGGAATCTGGCCGGCGTCACGAAATGATAGTCGCGGCCCTCGACCTCGTTGACGCGCGGCTTGCGTGTGGTGTGCGACACCGACACCACCAGGTTGGGCCGCGCGGCGAGCAGGCTGCCCACCAGGCTGGTCTTGCCCGCGCCCGATGGCGCCGAAATAACGAATAATTTACCCACGCCCGCTCCACGTGCTCACTCGATGTTCGGTAGCGGCTCGCCAGGCCCCGTCTATGGCCGCGCTAATACTCAAGCAACCCGGTCTGGAATAAGAACAGCCAGCGCGCTCCGACCTTTGTGTATACCTTGCAGGCACGGCCCTTCCAATGCAATGACTGGTTCGTGGCCCGATTGCGCCAGAGAGTGTCAACGTCAACGACGGCGAATGCGCCGTCGCCCTGCTCCGATACCACGATGCGCAGGGTGTTGCGCCTGTTATGCACGAGATCGTGCGTGTCAAAAAGCGCCTGCCAGGAGCACCGCCAGCGCTCCCGATCGAATCTTCCGAGCGGCATTACCCATTGCATCGGGTCATGTGCCGCTGAATCCGGTGGCCAAGGCCAAACAGTGTCGGGATGGAACAGAGCCACCAGAGCGTCCGCGTCGCGAGCGTTCCACGCTGTTGTCTCGGTATCGACCAGCGCTCTGATCTCCTTGGCAGCCGTGATCACTGCTTAGATTCCCTGACGGTTAATGGCAACGCACAGAACACTATTGCATCAGCGGCCGGTGTGACGAGGTATCGACCTGTCCAGTGACCGCTTGGCGTCATCGGCAGGTCAGACCGACCGGCAACAGCCGGCCACTTTGAGACATTCGAATCAACGAATTCACGGCGGAAAAGCAGCCGCTCGAGGCTTAGGGTAGGCTAAAGGGCCACTGACGAAGAGCCTGTGCATGGCCGACAGAGCCGAACCAGAATATTGTCAGGATCGCGACACGACGAGTGCACCGTGACCGATCCGGGCCGGGCGGTGTTCCTGAGCTACGCGTCGCAGGACGTGGAAGCTGCCCAACACCTGTGCGATGCCCTGCGCGCCGCAGGCGTCGACGTATGGTTCGACCGCAGCGAGCTTCGAGGCGGCGATGCCTGGGACCGCCAGATTCACGAATGGATCCGCGATTGCCGCCTTTTTGTAGCAGTCATCTCTGCCCACACCGAGGCCAGGGATGAAGGCTACTTCCGCCGGGAATGGAAGCTTGCGGTCGACCGCACATACAACATGGCGGAGCACAAGACGTTCCTGGTGCCGGTAGCAATCGACGACACGCCTGAGTGGGGCGCTGCGGTTCCCGAGAAGTTCCTGCAGGTGCAGTGGACACGTCTGCCCGGCGGGAGCACGCCGACCGCCTTTGTTGAGCGAATCCGTCAGATGTTAACGCCAGGCGAGGATCGTGCGCTTGCGTCAATCCGACCCGCATCCGCACCGTCATCGATGCCGAGCGTGGTGCCCGGTGCAGCCGCCGCGACCGCGGCGCCGGAAAACTCGATTGCCGTGCTGCCCTTCACCAACCTGGGCGGCGAACCGGACAACGAATACTTCAGCGACGGCCTCGCCGAGGAGATCTTGAATGCTCTCGGACACGTTGAGGCCTTGAGAGTTTCGGCCCGAAGCTCGGCGTTTTCTTTCAGAGGAAAGACAACGGATATCGCTGCGATTGCCAGCAAGCTTCGGGTGGCGAATGTACTCGAAGGGAGCGTGCGTCGTGCCGGTCAGCGGATCCGGGTGACAATTCAGCTCGTCGACGCCAGGACCGGCTTCCAAGTCTGGTCGGAGCGATACGACCGTCAGATGGAGGACATTTTCGAGCTTCAGGACGATATCGCGCGGGCAATCACCGAGCGGCTCAAAGTCTCGCTCGGCGCGGGCGCGAGGCGATCAACATCCAACCTACAAGCTTACGAGTTTTATCTGAAGGGGCGATACTACTGGGCGCAGCGGCCACAAGGCATCGGCAAGGCTATCGAGTACTTCGAAGGAGCCATCGACAAAGACGCGAACTACGCCCGCGCCCGTGCCGGACTCGCCGACTGCTACGCCACGCTGGGCTCGTGGGAGAACGGTACCATGCGGCCCATCGTGGCCATGGCGAAGGCGAAGGAAGCGGCCGACAAGGCGCTGGAACTCGATGAACGTCTGGCCGAGGCGCATACCACACTGGCCTATCGGACGACGCACCATGATTGGGATTGGGCCTGCGCCGAAGCCCAGTTTCAGCATGCCTTTGAATTGAACCCCAACTATGCCGTGTGTCACCACTGGTACTCTCATTACCTCACTGCTGTCGGACGAACCGAGGAATCGCTGAAGGCGAGCAAGCGATGCCTGGAGCTTGATCCGCTCGACCTCGTCATCAATGTTCACATGGCCTGGCACTATCATTTTGCGCGCCAATACGAGCAAGCCATCGAGCAATGCTGGAAGACCAGCGAGCTACATCCGAATTCCTTCTGGCCGGCCTATTTCTTTGGACTGGCCTACGAGCAGCAGGGTCACATCGATCGTGCAATAGAGGATTTTCGCGCCTCGGTCAGGATGTCTGGGAATGTGACTTTCGCCACCGCGGCGTTGGGGCATTTGTATGGAATCGCGGGCAAGGCCGATGAAGCGTGCGTCGTGTATGACGAGCTGAAGGCCAGGGCCGAGCGGGCCTACGTGCCCGCTTACGACATCGCCCTGGTGTGCACAGGGATGGGTTGGAATGATCAAGCGCTGGAATACCTGGCGCGAGCCCACCAGGAGCGCTCCGGCTGGATGACCTACCTCAAGGTGGACCCCCGACTAGACCCCTTGCGTCAAGATGACCGATTCGTCGATTTGCTGCGGCGCGTGAGACTGGCGCCTTAGTTCAAAGGTACGAGTCGCAGTGCGCTGGTTTGTGTGGAATCGAGCTTGGGGGCGCCACCGACCCTCCGGATCGGAACTGCACTGTCTATTGGCGCGTCTGTCGCTTTTTTGATGACTACAAAATTCGATGCCGTAGACCTGCCGTTCGGGAATGTCTCCGAGGGGTTGCGGATTCAACCGATCGACGCAACACATTGGCTAAACCGCTGAGCTGGCGTTTGGAAGCTTAGCGTTTTCCGAGGACGCTCGTTGAGCTGTCGTGCCACGGCGTTGAGCTTGGCTTGCGAGTGAGCTGACAGATCGG
>DATAJH010000101.1:0-4066 GCA_036262215.1 Steroidobacteraceae bacterium | reverse complement strand
CGCCTGGCCAGCGGCGCTGGCGCCGGGCCTGTGCGCCCGCGCCGCCGTGATACGCACGCTGCCCAACGAGCACGATAAGTTTGCCGAAGACCGCGCCGCGGCGGCGCCGTTCCTGTCACGCGAGGCCGTCACCTGGCTGGTCGAGCAGGGCATCGAGCACCTGGTGCTCGATGTACCCTCCGCGGACCGCAGCAGCGACGGCGGCGAGCTCACCGCGCACCGCATTTTCTTCGGCCTGCGTCGCGGCAGCAGCTCGATGCTCGAAGCCCAGCGTCCCCGCAGCACCATCACCGAACTGGCCTTTGTCGGCGACAGCGTCGCCGATGGCTGGTACTTCCTGTCGCTGCAGTCGCCGGCCATTTCCGGCGACGCGGTACCGTCGCGGCCGGTACTGTATCCGTTGCGCACGGCATGAACCTTACGACCAGAATCGGCCCGGCGGCGCTCCAGAGCCAGCTGGATTGGGCCCGCTCGCAGGACGCCGCCGATGCGCTGGCGCCGTTACGCGCGCGTTTTGCCCTGCCGCGGGGCGCCGATGGCCGGCCGCTGCTGTATTTCTGCGGCCATTCGCTCGGCCTGGCGCCGATGGCGGCGCGCGCCATGATCGAGGCGGAGATCGCGCACTGGGAGCGGCTCGGGGCGCTGGGACACGAGCACGCGGCGAGCGCCTGGATCGGCTACGCGGAGGCACTGCAGCTGCCACTGGCGCAGCTGGCAGGCGCACAGGTGCATGAAGTGGTGGCGATGAACTCGCTCAGCGTGAATCTGCACCTGCTGCTGGCGAGCTTCTATCGGCCCAGCGACCGACGGCGCGCGATCCTGATCGAGGCGGGCGCGTTCTCGTCCGATCGGCACGCGGTCGCCTCGCAGATCGGCTGGCACGGATTCGACCCGAAGCGCGAGCTGATCGAACTGGCGCCCAGGGATGGCGAGGACTTGATCCGCATCGAGGATGTGGAGGCCAGGATCGCGGCTGAAGGCCCGCGCCTGGCATTGGTACTGTGGCCCGGCGCGCAATACCGCACCGGACAGCTGTTCGATCTGGCACGCATCACGCGCGCGGCGCACGCCGCGGATTGCATGGTCGGCTTCGATTTGGCACATTCGATCGGCAATGTGCCGCTCGCGCTGCACGCCGACGATGCCGACTTCGCGGTCTGGTGCAGCTACAAGTATCTGAACGCCGGGCCGGGTGCGCTCGGCGGCGCCTTCGTGCACGAACGGCATTTACCGGGCAGCGAACTGCCGCGGCTTACCGGCTGGTGGGGCCACGATCCGGGCACGCGCTTTGAGATGCGCCCGGAGTTCGTGGCCGCGCGCGGCGCCGCCGCCTGGGCGCTGAGCAATCCGCCAATTTTCTCCGCCGCGCCACTGCGCGCCTCGCTGCCGCTGTTCACCGAAGCCGGCATGCCGGCGCTGCGCCGCAAATCGATTGCGCTCACCGCCTACCTGGCGTCACTGCTCACCGAGCTTGCCGGCGAGCAGCTGGCGATCATCACGCCTGCCGACCCGGCACAGCGCGGCAGCCAGCTGTCGCTGCGCATCGCGCGCGGGGCCGGACACGGCCGGGAACTGTTCAAGACACTGTCGGCGCGCGGGGTGGTGTGTGACTGGCGCGAACCCGACATCATTCGCATCGCTCCGGTGCCGCTCTACAACGGCTTCGAGGACGTGCTGCGCGGCGCCTGGCAGCTGTGCGAACTGCTGCAGCAATGGCGCTGATGCCCGGCGACGCCACGCCGGCCGATAGCGCCGGCTGCGCCGACTGATGCCAACCTACACCATCATCGGCGCCGGTCCGGTGGGTGCCCTGATGGGCCTGATGCTCGCGCGCCGCGGTCAGCGGGTGCGCCTCATCGAGCGACGGGCCGATCCGCGCACCACGGCGGCCGAACGCGGCCGCTCGATCAATCTGGCGCTGGCGGCACGTGGCCTGGCGGCACTCGAGCATGCCGGTGTCTCGAGCCGCATCGCGCCGCAGATGATCGCCATGCCGGGGCGCATGCTGCACGATGAACAAGCGGCGCTGCAGTTCCTGCCCTACGGCCAGAACCAGCACGAGGTGATCCATGCGATCAGCCGCGAGCGGCTGAACCGCATGCTGGTGGAGGCGGCCGCCGAGCATCCCCACATCGAGCTTAGCTTCGACACCCGCTGCACCGACGTCGACCCGGAAGCTGGCACGCTGCAGCTGCACGATGAGCGCAGCGGCAGTGCGCGCAGCGAGTCGTTCGAGATCCTGCTCGGCGCCGACGGCGCCGGCTCTGCGGTGCGCTGCGCGCTGGTGGCGCGCGGCTTAAGCCGCGCCGGGGAGCAGCCGCTGGCGCACGACTACAAGGAGTTGCTGATTGCGGCCGGCGAACGCGGAGTCACGGCGAGCTATGCATTCGAGCCGCACGCGCTGCACATCTGGCCACGCGGCGGCTGCATGCTGATCGCGCTGCCCAATCCCGACTGCAGTTTCACGGCCACGCTGTTCCTGGCGCGCCACGGTGATCCCGGCTTCGACCGGCTTAGGGAAGGCGCCGCCGTGCGCGAATTCTTCCAGCGCCAGTTCGCCGACGTCGCGGCGCTCATTCCTGATCTGGAGCAGCAGTTCGCACTGCACCCGCAAGGCCGGCTCGGCACCGTGTACTGCCAGGGCTGGCAGGCCGCGGGCCGCGTTCTGCTGCTGGGCGATGCCGCGCATGCGATCGTGCCGTTTCACGGCCAGGGACTGAACTGCGGTTTTGAGGATTGCCGGCTGCTGGATCGCCAGCTCTCCGGTTACGACCAGGACGCGGAGGTGCTGGTCGAATTTGAACGCGGGCGTCGGCCCGACACCGATGCCATCGCGGCAATGGCGCTGGAGAACTACGTCGAAATGCGCGATGGCGTGCGCTCGGCGCTGTTCGCGCCGCGCCAGCGGCTCGCCGCCGAACTGGAACGCGCCTTTCCCGGCCGCTTCATCCCGCGCTATTCGATGGTGATGTTTCATCCCGAGATTCCCTACGCCGAGGCGCAGCGGCGCGGCGCGCAGCAGCAGCGCCTGCTCGACGCGCTGGCAGCGCGCTACGGCTACCAGCCGCTGCAGCCCGCCGCGCGAACGTACGCGCGCTCGCTGCTCGATGCCGCGGGCCGGTAGCGGCTGGCAACGCTCAGGTAATCGTGTAACGCTGCATCCGGTCCCATCGGAGCCCCGCTCGTGCTGTTGATCCTGAAATACTGCAAGACGCTGCTGCGAAATCTGATCCTGCCGCCTGCCGGCCCGCTGCTGCTCGCCATCGTCGGCGCGCTGTTGCTGCGACGCCGTCCGCGTCTGGCGCGGGTGCTGCTGGCGGCCGGACTCGGCTCGCTGTGGTTGTTTTCGATACCGCTGGTGTCCGACGCGCTCACGCGCATGGCCCAGCACTACCCGCCGCTGGATCTGCGCCTGCCGATGCAGGCGCAGGCCATCGTCATCCTGGGCGGCGGCGGAGTGCGCGCCTATGCGCCCGAATATGGCGGCCCTGCGGCCGAACCGCTGCTGCTCGAGAGGCTGGCGTATGGTGCCTATGTCGCGCGCCACACCGGCCTGCCGGTGCTGATCACCGGCAATGGCCTCGAGGCGCTCGCCATGCGCGCCTGCCTGGTGCGCAATTTTGCCATCGAGCCGCGCTGGATCGAGGATCGCGCCTACGACACGTTCGACAACGCGCGCAACTCGGCGCAGCTGCTGCGCACCGATGGCGTGCAGCGCATCGTGCTGGTGACCAGTGCCGATCATCTGTGGCGGGCGGCGCAGGAATTCACCGCCGCCGGCCTGGACGTGATACCCGCGCCGGCCGGCGTGTGGGCCGAGCGCGATCTTGGTCTGCAGCGCTACCTGCCGGACCCACAGGCGTTGCTGCGCTCCTACCTGGCGACCTACGAATTACTCGGCGAACCCGTGCGCAAACTGCTGTCGCTGTCACATTTGCGCCGGCACTGAGCCGCCGTTTCGCGCTAACATCTGCCGGCCCCGCAAGTTTATGGAATTCTGGATCTTCGCATGCACCCCAGACGCCGGTTGCTCCAGGCCTTGTGGCTGGCCGGCGCGGGTATCACG
>DATAJH010000100.1:0-34256 GCA_036262215.1 Steroidobacteraceae bacterium | reverse complement strand
GTTTGAGCGCTGGCGCGGCCTGGTGGCACCAGGCGTGCAGCATGCCTGCGGCCCGGGCAAGACCTATGAACACCTGCGCCGCGCCGGGGTGCAGAATCTGCGGGTGTTCCCGCAACCGGCGCACTGGCGCCACTGGCTGGGCGTGTGACTCGAACTGCAGGTCAGGGCGGCCTGAGCATCGTGCCGATGCGCCGGACGGCGCTGATCGCGGGTGCGGCGCTGCTGTGGCTGGCGCTGCAGCTGGTGCTGATGGTGTGGTGGGCGACGCTGATCGAGCGCCAGGCTCGGCGCATCGCCGCGCTGGAGGCGGTCAGCGGCGCCGGGCAGGATCTTACCGCCGCGCAGTGGTCGCGTACGCGGCTGATGCTGATCGGCGAGTCGAGCACCTTTCTGGCGCTGTTGCTGGCGATATCGCTGCTGCTGGCGTGGCTGTATTGGCGTGAACAGCGGCGCGCCCGCAGCATGCAGGCGTTCTTTGCCTCGGTGACCCACGAGTTGCGCACGCCGCTGACCAGCATCCGGCTGCAGGCGGAGGCGATCGCGGAGGGTGACCAGCGCGCGGAACTGGCGCGACGGCTGCTCGAGGATTCGCACCGCCTGGAATCGCAGATCGAGAAGACGCTCGAACTGGCGCGCATCGAGGGCGGCGGTTCACTTTCCGAGCAGGAGATCCCGCTGCACCCGTGGCTTGCGCATTCGATCCGCGACATTGCCGGCGCGCACGGCGCGCGCCTGGATCTGCGCGCGCACCTGGATGCCAGCCTGCCGCCGGTGCAGGCCGACGCCGCGGCGCTGCAGCTGATTCTGCGCAACCTGGTGGAGAATTCGGTGCGTCATTCGCGCATCACTCCGGTGAGTGTGCGCCTCACCGCCGTAAGGCACGGGCGCTACGTGGTGCTCGAATACCAGGACAACGGCCGCGGTGTCGCCGCCGGCACCGGTCGCCTCGGGCGCCTGTTTGGCCGCGGCGCGGCTTCCCCGGGTGCCGGCGTGGGGCTGTATCTGGTGCGTCGCCTGATGCAGCGCATGCATGGCCGGGCGCGGTTCGATACCGCGCCGGGCGACGGCTTTCGCTGCGAGCTGTGGTTCAGGGCCGGCGCATGAGCGGCGGCGCGCAGCTATTGCTGGTGGAAGATGAGCGCAATGTCGCCGAGACGCTGGTCGAGCGCCTGGGTGCCGAGGGCTTCCGGGTGACGCGCGCCGACTCGATTGCCGGCGCGCGACGCGCAATCGGCACCGCGCAGTTCGAGCTGGCGCTGCTCGATGTCGGGTTGCCCGACGGTAGCGGCTTCGAGCTCGCGCGCCTGGTGCGCGAGCGCGCGCCGGCCACGGCGATCATATTTCTCACCGCCCATGCGGCCGCCGAGGAGCGGATACGCGGACTTGAGCTCGGCGCCGACGATTACATCGGCAAGCCATTTCATTTTCGCGAACTGTTGCTGCGGATCCAGAAATGCCTGAAGCGCGCGCAGGAACTGGCGCGGGTACCGGGAGATATGCGCGGCCAGGTGCGCATCGGCCGCGCACTGGTGGATTTCGAGCGCTTCTCGGCCACGGTGGACGGCGAGAACGTGGCGCTGACGCACAAGGAGTGCGCCGTGCTGCGGCTGCTGGCCGAGCGGGTCGGCAAGGCCGTGAGTCGCGACGAGATCCTCGATCGCGCCTGGTCGACCGATGAGTTTCCGACTTCACGCACGGTGGACAATTTCATCGTCCGGCTGCGCAAGCTGATCGAAGTCGACGCGGCCGATCCGCGCGTGATCCGCAGCATCCGTGGGGTGGGATATCTTTTGACCGAGGTAAACCGTGAGTGAGTCGCTGCTGCAGCAGGCGATTGCGCGCCGCAATACGGGCCGGCCGCCGGTTTGGTTCATGCGCCAGGCCGGGCGCTATCACCGCCACTACCAACGGCTGCGCGCGCGCCACGATTTCGTGGATCTGTGCAAGCGGCCGCAGCTGGCGGTCGAGGTGACACTGGGACCGATCGAGGACTTCGGCTTCGACGCTGCGATCCTGTTCTCCGATCTGCTGTTTCCGCTGGAGGCGATGGGCATGGGTCTGCGCTATGAGCCTGGGCCAAAGCTTGACTGGCATCTGCGCAGCACGGCCGACCTGGCGCGGCTGCACGGCGGCGCGGCGCGCGCGGCGCACATGAGCTTTCAGGCCGAGGCGATTGCGCTGCTGCGTGCGCGGCTGCCGCCCGATCGATCGCTGATCGGCTTCGTCGGCGGCCCGTTCACGCTCTACGCCTATGCAGTCGCCGGCTCACATGAGGGGTTCGCGCGCGATGGCATCGCCGGACTCGACAATGGACTCTACAGCGGCTTCAACCAGCGCTTATGTGAACTGCTGGCCGCCAACATGGCGTTGCAGGCCGAGGCCGGGGCGGATTGCGTGGCAATCTTTGACACGGCGGCAGGTACGCTTAGCGCCGGGCAGTTCGCGCGCCTGGCGGCGCCGGCACTGGCGGCGGTAGTGCAGCAGTTTCGCAGCCGCTGCCCGCATACGCCGCTGATCTATTATTCGCGCGATACCGGACCTGAGCACTGGGCGGCACTGCGTGCTATTGATCTGCAGTGCCTCGGTATCGACTGGCGGCACGACCTGGGCGAAGCGCTGCTGGGGCAAAGCGATCGCTGGGGCGTGCAGGGCAACATCGATCCGCAGTGGCTGCTGCTGCCGCCGGCGGAACTGGAGACGCGCGTGCGTGCGCTGTTCGCCGGTGTACTGGCGCTGCCGGCGGCGAAACGCGCCGCCTGGGTGTGCGGGCTGGGGCACGGGGTGCTGCAGCAGACTCCGGAAGACAACGTGCGGCTGGTGCTCAAGGTCCAGCGGGAGATGTTCGGATGAATGCAACCGTCGGCGATCCTCTGCTGGCGAAATACGATGTCGCCGGCCCGCGCTACACCAGCTATCCGACCGTACCGTACTGGGACGCGACGCCGGGCGAGGGGCAATGGATCGAGCACATTGGCAGCGCGCTGGGACAGGCCGGTGAGCACGGTGCGGCGATCTATCTGCATATTCCATTCTGCCGTGCGTTGTGCACGTTCTGCGGCTGCAATACCCGCATTACCCGCAGCCACGGTTTCGTCGCCCCCTATGTGCAGTCGATACTGGCCGAGCTGGATCTGTACCGGCGGCATCTGGGGCTGGCACTGCTGGAATTCGGCGAGCTGCACTTCGGCGGCGGTACGCCGACCTTCCTTACCCCGGGCGAGCTCGACTCGCTGCTGGCCGGCCTGTTCCAGCGACTACGGCCGCGCGCCGACGCGGTGGCCTCGATTGAAGTCGATCCGCGCGTAACCAGCGCTGAGCAGCTGGAGGTGCTGGCGCGCTACGGCTTTCGCCGTATCAGCCTGGGCGTGCAGGATTTCGATCCGCGCGTACAGGCCATCGTCAATCGGGTGCAGAGCGAGCAGCAGGTGCGCGAAGTCACGCAGGCGGCGCGCGCCCTCGGTTATGACAGCGTCAATTTCGATCTGATCTACGGCCTGCCGCTGCAGACGCATGCCAGCGTCGAGGCGACCATGGACGCGGTGTGCCGCCTGCGGCCCGACCGCATCGCCCTGTATGGCTATGCCCACGTGCCATGGATCAAACCCGGGCAGCGGCGCTTCACCGAGAGTGACCTGCCCGAAGGCGGACAGAAACGGGCGCTGTACGAGCTGGGCCGTGAGCGGCTGGAACGCGAGGGCTATCGCGAGATCGGGCTCGATCACTTTGCGCTCGAGACCGACAGCCTGTGGCAGGCGCTGCGCAGCGGCACATTGCACCGCAATTTCATGGGCTACACGACCGCCTTCACCCGGCCGATGATCGGCCTGGGCGTGTCATCGATCGGTGATGCCGGCGATGCCTTCGCGCAGAACGAGAAGGATCTGCAGCGCTACCAGGAGCGGGTCGCACTCGGGGAGCTGCCGATCCAGCGCGGTCACCTGCTGGATGCGGAAGACCAGGTGTTGCGCCGGCACATACTGCGGCTCATGACGCGGCTGCAGACCCACTGGGATCAGCCGGCTGACTACACCGATTACGTGGGCACGGCGATGCTGCGGCTGGCCGAGCCGGCCGCCGACGGGCTGGTGGAGCTCGGTGCATCGAGCTGTCGCGTCACCGAAAAAGGGCGCGCCTATCTGCGCAACATCTGCATGGCCTTCGATGCGCGGCTGGCGCGTCGCATGCCGGACAAGGCACTGTTCAGCCGCACGGTGTGAGCGCGGCGCGGCTTTAGAACGGCTTCACCACCGCCAGCAGGATGATCGGCACCACCAGCAGCAACGCCGCCTCGTTGAACAAGCGCAGTGCGAAAGCACTCGGCAGCGCCGCGGCCTGCTGCAGCCGCAGCAGCAGCAGGCGGCACGCCAGGTGATAGAGCAGGAGCGCGGCAACGAATACCAGCTTGAGCATCAGCCAGCGGCCGCTGTCGTGAAAGCCCAGCCACAGCCACAGTCCGAACAGCAGCGCAACAACCGCCATGATGGTCATGAAGGCGAATAACCGCTGCGCCATCACCACCAGCCGGCGCACGTCCTCACCCCGGGCGCGGCCTTCGGCGTAGTGCACGAAAATACGCGGCAGGTAGAACAGGCCGGCGAGCCAGGCGATGACCGCAAGCAGATGCAGCGCTTTGATCCACAGCATGATATGGCACCTTAGCGCGACTCGGAGCGCTTAAGCTATCCCCTGAAGATGACTCAACAATCCGAAATACAAGTCGCAGCGAGCGAGCATGGCCGCTCTGCACTGTGGATCAGGGCGCTGTCGCGATTACCGTTCGGCGCGCTGTATCAACTGACCGCGCTTATCATGTGGTTGCTGCGCCATGTATTTCGCTTTCGCGTCGCGGTGGCGCGCGACAATCTGCGCCGCTGCTTTCCGGACCGCTCCGAGTCCGACATCGACGCGCTGCTCGACCACTACTATAGGCAACTGGCGCAGGTGGCGGCCGAGTTCATCAAGATGGCGGACCTGTCGGCCGATCAGTTGCGCTCGCATCTGCAGGTGCACAACGTCGAGCGCGTGACTGCCGAAACCGGTGCCGGACGATCGGTACTGCTGCTGGGAGCGCACCAGTGCAACTGGGAGTGGACGCTGCAGGCGACGGTGCTGTATCTGGGCGTGCCGATCGAAGCGGCCTACAAACCGCTGCACGCCGCCGGCTTCGACCGCGAGCTGCGCACGCTGCGCTGCCGTTACGGTGCGCACCTGATCGCGGCCAAGAAGCTGGTGCGCGAGGTGGTTCGCCGCCGCGGCCAGCTGCATGCGGTGGCACTGCACGCCGACCAGATGCCGTCCTCCAGCGGCCGGCGCCAGTGGCTCAATTTCCTCGGCCGCGATACCGCTTTCTATCCGGGGCCGGCAGAAATCGCACGCCTGACCGGCTATGCGGCCTTCTTCGTGCCGATGCGTCGGCTCAGCCGCGGGCAGTACCAGCTCGATTTTCTGCCGATCTGCGTTGCCGGCGAGCGGCTGGATCCGGAACTGTTTACCGCGCGCTATGCGGGTCTGGTGGAAGCGATGATCCGGGAGAATCCGGCCGACTGGACCTGGGTGCACCGGCGCTGGAAAAACTCGCGTCCGCCTGAAGCGTCAGGCGAGCCGGCCGCACCGGGCTGAAGCAACCGCGCGCGGCTTCAGGCCGCCGCGACGCGGGTACGTACGCCATCCCACCAGTGGTGGACGCTGTGTCCCAGATGCTGCAGGTCGGCGCTGATCTGATGTCCGGCGGCGACGGCAAGTAACGCGATTGCTGCGGGAAGCCTAAGTCGTCTGCGAGTCATTGGTGCATCCCTCGACGCGTTATCTGATGGTCACAATTTTAACATTTCCAGGGTCGAACGCCCTGTCGCGGAATGGCGACACGCAATAAAATAGTTATAAATCAGAGCTTTACTTCGGAAGAAATCGTTTTGTCACGATCATCTTAGGCGGTCTGCCGGTGGCTCCTACGATCTTCCCGGGATGGCGGCTGGTCAGGCCGAAAACGTTCGTGCGCTGCTTGAGCAGCGCCTGGCGGCTGGTCTTCAGATCACCGGTGGCTGCCGACTGGACCGGTGGCTTGAGCCCCGTTGCGGGTTTGTTGGCGGCCATCACTCCCCGATCGAGCGGCCATAGCAGCGCCATGGTCAACATAAGCGCCAGGCCAGCGCCGGCGACCGGCGGGCGGGTGATCGGCTGCTTGGGGTGATCGGCGGACATCGGCCGTCATTATACCCCCACGCCGCCACGGCCCCTGCGCCGGCCGTGGGCACAGCCGATGCGAGCGGATCAGTACATGCCACCGTTGATCGAGACCACCTGACCGGTGATATAGCTGGCGCTGTCGGCCGCCAGGAAGTCGATCAGGTTGGCGACTTCGGTGCCGGTGCCGGCGCGCTGCATCGGCACCAGGCGCGCGATCGCGGCGGCGTCGAACGTGGACTCGGTCATGCTGGTGGCAATGATTCCCGGAGCGATGGCATTCACCGTGACGCCGCGGGTGGCAACCTCGAGCGCCAGCGCGCGCGTTGCCGAGATCAGCGCGCCTTTGGCGGCGGCGTAGTTCACCTGGCCGCGATTGCCGATCAGCGCGGCTACTGACGATACGTTCAGGATGCGGCCCCAGCGGGTGCGCAGCATCGGCAGCAGCAGCGGTTGCGTGACGTGGAAGAAACCCTGCAGTGAGACATCGATCACGCGCTGCCATTGCAGCGCGGACATGCCGGGAAACACCGCATCGTCATGGATGCCGGCATTGTTCACCAGGATCTGAATCGGGCCGGCGGACAGCATTGCCTCGACCGCCGTGTGAGTGGCGGCAGCGTCAGTGACGTCGAAGCACAGCGCCTCGGCACTCAGGCCATCGGCCTTGAGCTGCTGCGCCTGGGCTTCGGCCCGGTCGCGCCCCCGATGGGCGTGCACGTACACGTGATGGCCCGACTGCGCCAGGCGCTGGCAGATGGCAGCGCCGACGCCGCCGCTGCCGCCGGTCACCAGCGCGCGTCGCGCCGTGGCCGTCATGGCCGTGGATCCGGCGACGTGGCCGATGCCGCGGCCAGATTCAAGGTGGCGGCCGCGCCATGCAACAGGCTCAGGCGGCCCTGCGCCAGCAGCCGCTCGCGATCATGCAGGGCAAACGAATACAGCGCACTGACCGCATCGCTGTGCAGCCGCTGGGCACTGACCACCAGGTCGTGCGCCAGATCGTCCAGGCGCGCCACGGCGAGTTCCACCCGGCGCGCGCTGGTGAGCATGCCAAAGCCGCCGCCGCTGGCGGGCGGGCATTGCAGCAGCGCGCCGTGCACGGCCACGGCCTGCGCCGCGTATTCGATGGCGCAGGCGGCGCCGAGCCTGCCATGGGCGCGCAGCGGGTTATCGATCGCGCGATGGCTGATGCTGCGACAGGCGATGCGCTGCAGGTCCCAGGACAGCACCTCTTCCAGCACGCACATGCTGCCCTGGTGAGGAATATGGGCGGCGATCCAGGCGTGATCGAGCTTCAACTCTGCACCTCCACCGCCAGGCGGGCGGTGTCCAGATAATCCAGTACCACGGTGCCGCCGCGCCGCTGCGCCAGACGCTCGAGCAGCGGCAGGCTGCGCGCCGCCGGAATTGAGGCGCGCAGCGACTCGAGGCCGGGATGCTCCATTGTTGCAGCTGGCGCGTCGCTCAAGCTGAGTTGCAGTCGCGGCAGCGCCGTGCCCGTGGCCGGCGGCCGCAGCAGCAGCGCGACGCCGAACGCGTCGGGTATCGGCCGCTTCGCGTACAGCGGCTGCGGGTAGTCGGCATCGTACGCCAGCAACAGTACCGCCGGCGCGCCGCAGGCCAGTTGCGCCAGGGCTTCCAGCAGCCCGGCGGCAAAGCTGGCGTCGCCGGCGCACAGCGAGGTCGAGGCCTCGGTGCAGCCGTAGGCGATGCTCCAGTAACCTGCCGCCGCATTGTGGACCGAATTGTGGAAGCGCGTGGGGGAGATCAGGCGCTCGCGGCTCGCCAGCGAGGCGCAGATCTCGTGGCAGTTGTCGCCATCGCCGCCCGAGGAAGTGAACACCGTCGGCAGCGCCCGCACGTCGACTGCGGACTGCGCGTGCTCCAGCGCTTCGGCGCCGACGGCGAGCGCGAGTTTGATTACGCGGCCGGCGCGCCGCCGTTCCGCCGCCGGCAGCACGCCCGGCGGCGGCAACACGGTGCGCGCCGCGAGGTGCGCGAGCTCGCCATTGAGCACCGCACGGGCGGCGCTCCAGTCGGCGAGCCCCGGTCCGAGCAATCCCAAACTCTGGATACACCCTGTCAGTGTGCTCATCGGCATCGCTACGCGGCGCGGCCAAGCAGCAGCGCGCAATTGGCGCCGCCGAAGCCGAATGAATTACTCAGCACGCGCCGCAGCGGCGCGCGCCGATTGCCGGTCAGGTAATTCAGCGCAAGCGTAGGATCGCGCTGGCGCACGTTCAGTCCCCCGGGCATCAGGCCGGCCCGGAGCGCGAGTGCGCAGATGACCGCCTCGAGTGCACCGGCCGCGCCGAGCGCATGGCCGGTGGCGCCCTTGGTGGAGCTGCAGGGGATGGCGGTGCCGAACAGCGTCGTGACGGCGCGGCTCTCGGCACTGTCGTTGCTCGGGGTGCCGGTGCCGTGCAGATTGATGTAGTCGATATCGCCCGGTGCCAGCGCCGCGTCAGCCAATGCACCGTGCATGGCGCTGCGCGCACCGGCGCCATCGGGATGCGGACTGGACATGTGGTAGGCATCGCTCGACTCGCCGACGCCCAGCAGCAGGATCGCGGCCGGATCGGGGTCGGCCGGCGCACGCTCGAGCAGCGCGAACGCCGCGGCTTCGCCGATCGACAGGCCGTCACGCGCCCGATCGAACGGCCGGCATGGCTCGCGCGAGGTCAGCTGCAGCGAATGAAAGCCGTACAGTGTCGTCAGGCACAGCGAATCCACGCCACCGACGATCGCGGCGTCGATCTGATCGGCGGCGATCATGCGTCGCGCGGCGGCGAACACCTTGGCGCTCGAGGAACAGGCGGTGCACACCGTGACCGCCGGGCCTGCAAGCGCAAACAGGCGGCCGACATAGTCGGCGACTGAAAACGAATTATGCGTGCCGGCATAGTGGAAGTCCGCGGGCAGCGCGCCGGTGAGCGGATCGCGATGCCGATAGGCGATCTCGGTCGTCAGAATGCCCGAGGTGCTGGTGCCCAGATATACCCCGACGCGTCCGGCGCCAAAGCGCTCGACCGCCGCGCGCACCGCGATGTCGAAGCCGTCCTGGATCAACCCGAGCTGCGCCAGGCGGTTATTGCGGCAATCGAAGCGCTGCAGCGGCTGCGGCAGACGCACGGCCTCGATGCCGGCGACCTCGCCGATAAAGGTCGGCAGCTCGACGGTCTCAAAATGGCATGGCGCAAGACCGCCGCGTGCCGCCTCGAGCGCTGCCAGCGTCGCTGTGAGCCCGTGACCGAGGCAGCTGGTCGCGGTGAAATGGGTCAACTGTAGTGGTGTCATCGAGGCCGCGCGCACAACAGCACGTTGGCAAATGGTGTTCCTTCACTGGTGGGCACGACCTGGCTGTCAAAGCCGCACTCGAGCAGCAATGCGCGCCACTCGGCGAGGCTGCGGCAATGCAGCCGCACCCAGCCGTGTCCGCTCGCAAGCATAACCGCCCGGTCGCACCACAGGCCGGCTCGAAACCGCAGCCCGGCCGCGGCATCGCCGACGCGCAACAACAGCAGTCCGGCGGGCGCCAGCGTGGCGTGCACGCGTTGCAGCAGCGCTCGATGCGCATCCGGCTCGATATAATGCAGCACATCCAGCATCGCCACCGCATCGGCGGCGCCAAAGTCGGCGACCCGGATGTCGCCCTGGATGATTTCGGCCGCTGCCCCAAGAGCGCGCCGCGCGCGCTGCACGGTGCGCGGCATCAGCTCGATACCGCGGATCGACAGCCCGCGCGGAGCCGCCGGCCAACTGGCGGGCCAGCGTTCTTCCCGGGCACAGCGTTCCGCGGCGCGCAGCACCGCGGCCAGCAGCCCCAGCCCGCAGCCCAGATCCAGCAGCTGGCGCCGTCCCTGCAGCAGCCCGCGCTCGAGGATGATGCGATAGGCCGGATCGCCGGCGAGTTTGCCGCGCGCGAATCCGTAGGCAAAGCGGCCAATGATGCGGTAAGGCGCGCGGGCCGCGTGCAGTAGTTCGGCCGGCATGGCCGCGGCCGTCATTGCAGCGCCTCGCGCAGCGTCACCGGTCGCAGCGAGTGCTGTGCGATCGCGTCCAGCAGTCGCGGCAGCACTTCCAGCACGATCGGTGTGCCACTGAGGCTGCGGGCCGCGTGGCCATCGTGCAGCAGCAGAATGTCTCCGGCACGCAGATTGCGCGTCAGACGAGCCACCACGCTCGCCGCGTCGGTGCTCACGGTGTCGAAACCGCGGCGCGTCCAGCTGGTCAGCCGCAATCCCAGCCGCTGCAACACCACATCGAGCAGCGGGTTGCGCAGGCCGGCGGGCGCGCGGAAGAAGCGCGGCGCGCTACCGCTGAGCTGCGCCAGTACCAGCTGTGCCTGTGCGATTTCCCGGCGCAGCCGACCCGGGCCGAGCAGTGAAAAATTATGCTGGTGCCGGAAGCTGTGATTCTCGATCGCGTGGCCGGCGCGCACGCAGTCGCGCACACAGTCGGAGAAGCGCGCCGCGCGCTCGCCGATACAGAAAAACGTCGCGTGTACGCGATAGTCGGCCAGGATCGCCAGCACCCGCGGCGTCACTTCGGGATCCGGCCCGTCATCGATGGTGATCGCGACCTCGCCGCGCGCCGCGGCCGCGGCCGGTAGGCGTGTCATGTTGGCGCCCAGGGCGCTGCTGCGCGGCCACAGGCCCAGTGCCGTGAGCTGCAGCTGATTGGCGATGACGGCGCCGAGTGTCCACGGCCACCAATGAGGCCGCAGCGCCGTGAGCAGCAGCGCCCCGCCATGCAGCACCGCCGATGCGCGCAGCAGCGGTGAGGGCCGCCAGTGGCCGCTCGCCGGCGGCGCCGGCGGTTCCCCGCTTGATGACAGTTGCTGGTTCAAGGACGGCATCCGAGCTGGTCGAGGAAATTGTCCCAGAGTGCGCGCCACACCGGCCAGTCATGGCGGCCGGGAACCACCCGGGTCGAGTGCGCCGGCAATGCGCCAGCCAGCAGCCGCTGAGTGTCGGCAAACCGATCCTCGCTGCCATAGCCCAGGAACACACGCGGCGCGCTCGCCGAGCCCAGGCGCTGGACAAAGCGCCAGACGCGCCGGTCATCGTCATCCTCGGCCAGGGCGGCGGGTCGCCAGCCCGCAAGGTCGCCGTGCGCCGTGACTTCCGCCGCGACGATGCGGCTGCCCAGATACGGCGCCAGCAGACACAGACCGTCGATCCCGTCCGGGCCTTCGGCGGCGAAGCGCAGCGCCATGAATCCTCCAAGCGATATGCCGCCCAGCCACAGCGCACCGTCCCCGTGCTCGCGGGCGGGCGCGATGACTTCGGCCTGCAGCCGCGCGAGCCAGTCACGGTCGCCCAGGTGCGCAAGCTCAGGGGCGACCAGCGTCAGCTGCACCGCCAGTCCGCGATCGCGCACTGCCTGATCGAAGCCGGCGCCCACAAAATCGGCCGGCTGATGATATGCCCCCGGCAGCAGCACGATGTGCGTGGCATGGGCGCCGGCCGCTCCGCAGTGGATCACCTGCGTGCGCATCAGGGTGGTGCCATCAGTGTGATGCCATCAAGCAGCGCGGCGCCAGCAGCGCTGCGAACAGCAATGCCAGCAGGGTACCGGGGGCGACCGTGGCGCCGAGTGCACTGAGTACCGGCACGCGCGCGAACGCCAGCACACCGAAGCCGATGACGGTGCAGGTGTTGGCGATCAGCAGCGAGGCCAGGGTCAGCGGCAGGGCGCTGTGGTCGCGATCGGTGGCGCGCCGGTCGAAGAACAACGCGTAATTGGAGCCGACCGCGACGATCAGCAGCATGCCGATCAGATGCAGGATGGTCAGGCGGGTGCCTGCCACGGCGAAGCCGGCGCTTACCGCCAGCACCGCCAGCAGCAGCGGTGTGATCACCCGTGCCGTACGCGCGATGCTGCGCAGAGCGAGCAGCAGCAGCAGTACGATGGCGCCCAGGCCGGCCAGCGACAGGTGTACCGCCTCGGCCAGATAGCTGCCGTAGAGCGCATCGAGTTCCTGCTTGATGTTCATCACCAGTATCTGCCCCGGCGCGAGCGTAGCGACGGCGGCGCGTACGCGCGCGACGTCGATATTGCCGGCATCGACTGTGGCACGCAGCGGCAGCAACGCGTGCCATTGGCCACCGCGGTGCCACAGCAGCGCGTCCGCGCCCAGCGCAAACGAGGTGCCATCCAGTTCAGCGCGTGTGATCGGCGCGGCGCTGCGCGCGGCAGTCACCTGCTGCACGAACGGCTGCAGGGCTTCCGGCCGCAGCGACAGGCTGGCGGCGGCGGCCGCCAGGCGGGCACGCAGGGTGTCCTCCGCCGGCAGACTTGCGATGCGCGCAGACTGGGTGACCTGACTTGGCAGAAAGCGTGCGGCGCTGTCATAGCCGCCGATGACGCGGTCGTCGATCAGGGCATCGAGGCGGGCCCCGACCGCCTCCGACAACTGCAAGGCGGCCTGTTCGCCGTCGGCGTTGACGACCACCAGAGTGCCGATATCGGGCGCGCCCAGGTCGGCGCGCATGCTTGCATCCAGCGCCTGCGCGGCCGCCGATACCGGACTGAGCGCCGACAGGTCGCGATTCCACAGCCGCGCGCGATCATGGTAGAGCAGCAGCAGGCACAGCAGCGCAAGTCCGGCCGCCGCCACTGCCGGCAGCCGCAGCTGGGCGATGCAGCGTGCTGCCGCCGCGCCCAGCGGCGTCAGGTCGGCGGCACGCAGCCGCCGCGGCAGCAGCTGCGGCAGCACGAAGCGCGTGACTGCGGCAGCGGCCAGCAGGCCGCTGATCGAAAACAGCCCGAGCTGCGCCAGTCCCGGAAAACTCGACGGCAGCAGCGAGGCGAAGCCACACACCGAAGTCAGCATACCGAGGCCGATGGTCCGCCACAGCGAACGCACCGAGGCATCGTCAGCCTTGACCGAGCCGCCGGGCCGCGACTGCACGAACAGGTAAATCGAATAGTCGACCGATTCGCCGATCAGCGTGACGCCAAAGCCGAGCGTGATGCCGTGCACTACGCCGAAACCCAGGGCCACCGCCGCAACGCCCACCAGCGCGCCGGATGCGACCGGCAGCAATCCGAACAGCAGCGTCGGCAGCGAGCGGTAAACCAGCAGCAGCAGCGTCGCAATCAGCGTCGTACTGAGCAGTGACAACCGCACCGCCTCATGCTCGATGGTGGCGCGCGCCTCGACCGAGAACACCGCCGGGCCGGTCAACAGCAGCCGCAGTGCCGCCGCCGCAGCCGTCAGCGCGCCATCCGTCGCGCCACCCAGGTGGCGCCGGCTGGCGTCGAACGCCGTGCGGATCAGGGACAAAGCTGCGGCCTGCGCGTCGGTGTCGGAACCGGCGGCACGGGTCTGTGCGATCAGCAGCGCGCGCTTGCCATCGCTCGAGCTCCACACGCCGTACTCGCGGCGCGGCTGGGCGGCGCGTTCGAATTGATCGATGACCTGCAGCGTCTCGCCGGTCGGATCGCTGACAAACAGCGACTTGGCCGACAGCCCGGCGGGCGATGCCATGAGCTCGATGTTGTCGGCGATCGCCGTGCGCAGCCCGGCGGCGCTGAAGCGCTGTTCGGTGACTGTCGCGCTGAGCTGATAGCGATGCCGGAATACGAACTCGCGATCCCGGTCCTGGCTCGCGGCTTCGCCGTTACCGACGCTGACAAATTCGGGGCGGGCGCGCAGCCGCGTCGCCAGATCGCGCGACAACTGCGCGCGCGTTGCGCCGTCGGCGCCTTCGATGCCGATCAGAACCAGTCGTGATGCCAGGCCGTCCTGCAGCTGCTGCACCAGCAACTGCTGGGTCGCCGAGGGCGAGCGGGGCAGGAATGCCGACAGATCGGCGCTATAGCGTGCGCGCGCCACCACCAGCGCCGACAGCGCCAGCAACAGCAGCCACAGTGACAGGCTCAATAAGCGCGCGCGTGTCATTCGCGCGGCGTGATGCTCATGACCGAGCGATCGCCGTCACTCTGCAATACCTGTACCTGGTGCACGGCGTCGCGTTCTCCCTGCATGTCGATGCGTTTGAGCGTGGTGCCGAGCTGCGCATCGCGCGGTTCGAGCCGCAGCTGCCAATGCTCGAACGTGCCGCTGAAGTGGAGCTCGAACACGCGCTCCAGGGCGGCGCGGTCGCCCGCCAGCGTCGCGCGAATGCTGTCGATCAGCGGCGCGAACTGCGGATAGTCGGCAAGCCGCAGCACGCGCTTACGCTGCCCGATGTGCATCGTCACGATGCCGTGATCGAGTACCACCGACTGCGGCCGTGGCAGCGTGGTGCGCTGTTCCAGATGATCGGGGGCGTCGTAGATCAGCAGCCCCGAGGACTCGAGCGGCTGCTTGAGCATCGACAGATATTTCTTTTCGCTGAAATCCGCTTCGCCGTGCCGGCGCTGCGCCATGAGTGTCATCAGGCGATCGAGCTCGGCGCCAGCATCGCTGCCGGTGCTGTCGGCAGCCGTCGCCGCGGCGGCGCAACCGGCGAGCGCCAGCAGCAGACCGAGCCCCAACAGCGGCGGTTTCATCCGCGCGGCGGCTGCGGTTGCGGTTGCGGCTGCGGCGCGGCTCGCCTCGAGCCATCCGCGGCGCTGCGCCAGAAGTCGAAGAAGTTGAACCAGTTGTAGGGATCGCTGCGGCAGTACTGCTCCAGCAGTGCCGCGTAGCGCGTGATGGCGGCTTCGATCGCAGCCTGGCGCGAGCCTGCGGGCGTGGTGGAGAAATCGGCCAGCGCCTCGAACACCACGTGATAACGGTTGCCGCCGCGGTATAGCCCAAGCATGAACACCACCCGACGGCGCAGCATCGCTGCCGCGCGCATCGGCCCGGTCGGCAGATAGGCCGTGGCGCCAAGGAAGGTCACCGGCAGCACGCCTTCGTCGCCGAAGCTGCGATCGGCCAGCATGCCCACCAGCGCCCCCTGATCGAGTCGGGTGCGGATCTTCAACATGGCATCGATGTGGCCCACGGCGATGATCTCGGGCGGATGACGTGGTGCCAGCGCGGCCAGCATGGCATTGACCTTGCGGGCGTTGTCCTCGTACATCGTCATCGCCAAACCGAGTCCGGCGCGCCGCTCGCCGATCCAGCGCAGTACCTCGAAGCTGCCCATGTGCGCGCCCATCAGAATGACGCCGCCGCCGGCCGCGACCACCTCGTTCATCAGCGGTTCGCCTTGCAGCGACACCTCGAACAGGTGGTACTGCTCGGCCAGCAGGTAGATGCGGTCGTGGATCGAGGTGGCGAAAGTCATGATCAGGCGAAAGCGGTCGGCGGCTCGCGGCTCGCGGCCCAGCGCCCGCCGCAGATAATCGCGCATGCAGCGCCGCTCCCTGGGCGCGAACACAAAGAAATAGCCGCCAATCAGGTACAGCAGCAAGCGTCCCGCCGGTCGGCCCAGGCGCATCGACAGCCACGCCATGATGCGCAGCGCCAGCTGGCTGCCGCGCTCCGGGCGGCGGCGCCATTCCGCCACCGCCGCGCCGCGTGCTGGCGACAGTTGCGGGCTCGGCTGGCTCACGGCGCTGACATCGCAACCAGGCTTGCGGCAGGGCGCCGCTCGATGGTGCCGCTGGCCACCAGCGTATCGGCGGCGCGCAGCTCGAAGCGCGCGCGGCCGTCGGGCTGCAATTCATACTCGAGCTGCAGCTGCTCACCGGGACGCACGGCGCGATGGAATTTGACCGTGCCGATCTGCCACAACAGTGCATCGGCGGCGCTATCGCTGCTCGGCAGCGCCGCGCCGCCGGCCTGCTCGGCACTGCCTATGGCATGCAGGGTCTCATCGAGCAGCACCACCCCCGGCACCACTGGAAAGCCAGGGAAATGACCGGCCAGCGCCGGATGATGCGGCGTAATGCACAGCGGCACACTCTGCCGGCTCATGCAAATAAATGCGGCTGCTGCACCGCCGCCTGCGCGGTGAGTGCAAGCAGCGTGTGCTGCGGCAACTTGCCGGTGGCATTGCGCGGCAGCTGTTCCACCAGCAGCAGCGGCCGCGGCAGGAATACCGCATCGATGCGTGCCCGCAGCGCCTGGATGATACTGGCGGCGTCGAGCTTCGGGGCCACCACCAATGCTGCCAGCCGCGTCACGCCGGCGAGCGAGGCCTGGCTGTCGTCGCGGACAAAAAAAGCGCCGTCGATGACGCCCGGGATCGCATTGAGCTGGTGGTTGAGGTAGGCGAGTGAGCTGCGCTTGCCGGCGATGTTGACCAGGTCGGCGGTACGCCCATGCAGCACAAAGTGCTCATCGCCGGTCGGCTCGAGCACATCGGCCAATGCGATCGGGCGCTCGACGTGACCGCCGTGCGCCGAGCAGTGACCGTTACTGACCGTGAGCCGCACACCGGGCCACAGCCACCACTGGTCCTCGAGCGCGGTGCGGCGGCTGGCCATCTGGCCGGTTTCGGTCGAACCATAGATCTCCAGCAATGTGGCGCCGTAGCGGCTCTCGACCTCACGCGCCAGGTTGGCGGGCAGCATCGCCGTGGCCGAGACGATCAGCTCGAGCGCCGGCAGCGCCTGCTCGGCCGTGAGCAGCGCGCGCAGATGTACCGGAGTGGAGATCAACACCCGCGGTCGTGGCAGGGCGCGCAGCGCCGCGGGAATATCGGCCGGGAAGAACGGACGCTCGGCGCACAACGCAGCGCCGCTCTGCAGCGGCAGCAGCACCGTGGATTCGAAGCCGTACATATGCTGCGCCGGCACCGTGCCGAGGATCGCGCAGCCGGCCGGATCGATCGGCGCCAGTCGCGTCATTTCGGCGCGCACGCACCGCACCAGTCGGCCCCAGGTCTTGGCGTGCGGCACCGGCGCGCCGGAGGAGCCGGAAGTGAACACGTACGCGGCCAGCTGGCCGCCATCGATCTGCGGCACCTGGAATCGGCCTGGTGCGGGCGAATTGCCGTTGAGCGCCACGGCCGACTCCATCAAGAGCAGTTGCGGCAGTTCGATCGGGCACTGCGGGTCATCGGTCAGACAGAACACATCCGGCGCAAATGCGCGCAGGTGCCGGATTACCTCCGGCGTATGGGTCGACGGCAGGATGCTGACCTTGCCGCTGACTAGGCTGGCCGCGAGCCCCACGGCGAAGCAATAACGGTCGTCGCAGAAATTGAGCACATGCGTGCCGGCGGGCAGTCGCGCCACCAGCGCGCGCACGTCGTGCAGAAACTGCGCCGCGCTGATCGGCCGGCCGCGGCGATAGGCGATGACGGCAGCAGGCCGGTCGTGAGCGAACAGAGGCAACGCGGACATACGCAGTCAGCGACGCCTCAGCAGCGCGGCGCCGTTTTCGTGCGGGCGGCGGTGAAGGCCGCGAGCAGAAATTGTCGCAGCCCCTCGCGGGTCACTTGATTCTCTGCTCGGCCACGTATTGGGCGAAATTACGCAACGAGGTGAAGATGCGCGCATTCTCCTGGTTGTCGGCGCGCAGCTGGATGCCGTATTGCTTCGAGACGATGAGCGCGATCTCCAGGATGTCGATCGAGTCGAGTCCGAGTCCCTCGCCGTAGAGCGCGGCTTCGGGGTCGATCTCCTCCGGCTGCATCGGCAGATTGAGTCCCTTCACGATCAGCTGCGCGATCTCGCGCTCCAGTGCGAGCGCATCGATATGCGGCGTCGTCTGTGTGGGCAACGCATGTTCCGACATGATGGGGTCGTTGTCTCCGGCCCGAAAGGTCTGATTGCCATGGCCGGCGTACCGATGGTCCAGCCAAGTCGGCGTTGATTATATCGGGATTGCCAGCGGCGTGAGCGGGTTTCAGCCGTGCAGGCGCCGCCAGGCAAGCAACGGCAGCCGCCACCAAAACCCTGTAAAAAGGCGCACATGCATCCAGGTCAGCAACACGTTGTCACGCCAGTAGTTGAAGTGCGACACGCCGCCTTCTTCGGGGCGAAAATAGCGCACTGGCGCCGGGATATTGCGCGCTGCCAGGCCGCGCCAGCACAGCCGTACCGCGACCTCGGCGTCGAAGTCGAAGCGCCGCATCCAGGGCTGATAGCGCATGACCCGCAGCAGCGGATCGATCGGATAGACCCGAAATCCGAACAGGGAATCGTGGATACCGGCCCATAGGGTCTCGACGTTGGCCCAGAAATTCGACAGCTTGCGGCCTTGTACCCGCAGTGCCGGGGCGCTGCTATCGAACTGCGGATCACCCAGTATCATTGCGCCTGGCTCGGCCTGCGATGCGGACATGAAGCGGCCGATATGGTCGGCCGGATGCTGGCCGTCGGAATCCATGGTCAGGATATGCGTATAGCCCGCGGCCTGCGCGCCGCGTGCGCCGTGGAGGACCGCCGCACCCTTGCCGCGGTTACGCGGCAGCTGCAGCACGCGCAGTCCCGGGTCGCTTTGCGCCATGGCTTCGAGCGTCGCGGCGCTGCCGTCGTCACTGCCATCGACCACTATCCAGACCGGGTTCCATTGCGCACGTGCCGCCGTCACGGTCTCGAATACCCTGGGTCCCGGATTGTAGCTGGGGATCAGCACCAGATGCGTGGCCGATGGCGACGTCATTGGCGCCCCGGCCGGCCCTGCAATGCCAGCAACGACCAGCCAGGGCACAGCAGGCCGAATACCAGCATCGAGCCGTAGAATGCCGCGTATTCATACACCGCCTTCAGCAGTTCCCTGAGGGCGGCGGACCGGCCGCAGGCGCGCTTTTCATTCATCGCTGTCTACCGTGCGGGAAGAGGCGCTGATCATCCACACGATACCGAATCCGCCGGCCCAATAGCCGTGTTGCTGCACCAGCGGACTGTCGATGAAGCTTGCTCGCTGCAGCCAATCATGGCGCATATAGGCGCCGATCCAGTAGTTGGCGAAACGCCTGCTGACCGCGACCAGCAGCTGCGAGCCGGCATAGCCACCCGGCGCCTGGTAGGCCGGCCGGGTAGCGGTCGCAAACTGCGGGGCCACGGTGTAGAAATATTCATCATAGCGACGCTGCGCGTAGATCGGCCCGGCCAGCACACCCAGGTTCCAGCCGGCGGTGCGGCCCACGCCGAGGTAATCCACACTCAGATTGGGCGCGAATACCCAGCCGATCGAGCGCGGTGGCGATGCAACGGTGACGGCGTTGCGCACCGGCGTGCGCAGATCCAGCCGCAGCCGATCGTCGACGCCGCGCCACAGATGCCACTGCAGCGAGGGGCCGAGCTCGATCGTGGAATCCAGATTCGGCATGCCCGCTCGCGCGCTGCCGCGGCTGAATACCGGCGCGGTGGCATTGACACTTATGTCGAATTCCAGGTAGCGCTGATTGAGCAGGCGGCCGTGCACGCCGTCGCGGTCGGCGCGCAGGATATTGCCGCGATAGATGAAGTAGGGTACCGGCAGCGGATAGCCGTGCACGCTCGAGGCACCGCGATAGCCGTTGAAGACGATGGCGCCTACCCCCAGGCCGAATTCCCACAGTGGCTGCTCACTGGCGCGCACGTTGCTGGCGAGCAGCCAGGCAACTGCCGCCAGCCGTGCGGGCGAGCTGCGGCTGCTCAGACTGGCTCCGGCATACCGACCGCTTCGATCTCGAGCAGCAGGTCGGGCCGGCAGATGTCGGCGCGCAGGTACAGTACCCGCGCCGCCGCTCCGACCTCATGCCGCAGTTCGCGATCGATGCTCGGCTGATGTTCTGCCTGCCGCACATACACCTTGTAGCGCAGATGCTCGAGCCGGTAGCGCTGACCGTCGAGCCGGGCGTTGGCAGCGCCGATCAGGGCGCGGATGTTGCGCACGATCTCGCGTGTCTGCTCGCGCTGATCGCCGGCATGGGCGCTGGCATGGCCGACGATGCTGGCGGTGCCGGAAATGAACAGAGTCTGCGCTGCATCACCGCTGATGCAGGCGCGGGCAAAGGTCGGACTGCGTGGGCCGTACTGCGCCGGGTAGTCCCAGGCGCTGCACTGACGCGGATTCTCCAGCGCGATCGGCGCGCGCGCGCTGGCGATGCAGTAGACAGTCAGCGGACTGAGTGGCGCCACGCCTACGGCACTCGCGGCCGGCACGTTGCCGGCGATACTGCGCTTCAAGTCGATGAACACGTCCTGGCGCGCGCCGTTGAAGTGCCAGTAGCGTTCGCCATCGTCGCCGGCCTGATTGATCTCGGATAAAAAATTCCAGATGCGCAGCGGGTAGGGGAACTCCAGGGTCTCGAGCGCGCCGAACATTTCGCGGTAGCCCGCTTCGGTCGCACGGCGCAAAGCGGTGGCCGCGCCGGCTGCCGCACCATCGGCAAACTCCGCTTCGGCAATACTCAGGCTTGCGAACAGCAGGCGGCCGTTGTGGCGATAGCGCACCCGCCCGCGCTGACCGGAGTGCATCGGTCCGGCCAGGCGCCATACTTCCGCCGTACCGTGACTGCCATCGGTGCTGTCGACGCCCTCGATGCCGCCGAGCACCGGTGCGTTCACGTCGGTCAACGCCATTTCGGCGGGCGACGCCGCGTGTGCAGCACCGTCGAAGCGCACCACGGCGAGCACATCCTGCCACCAGGCCGCCGGCCGGCGGCTCATGTCCCTGAGGCGCACGTAATCGACTTGCAAGGCCGCTGCCACCGCCGTCAATGTCCGCGCATCGCCGCTTCAGACCGGCCGGATGTTGATGCTGCGACGCCGGGCAGCGCGCACGCTGCGACGCGCATGCAGCAGCGAGAACAGAGCGTAGGTCAGCTTGAAGGCTCGCACCGATCCCCAGATCGGCGTGCTGCCAAAAATGTCGCCGGCCAGCACCGAGAGCATCGCCTCCTTCATGCGCAGCAGATTGCGCGGCGCCAGCAGCAGCTCGCGCATCGTCGGGGTGGTGACCCGGTAGATGAACCATGAGTATTCGCGCGGGCCGCAGCGCAGCGAGCGGTCGAACTCGCGCAGTGCCGCGCGGGCGCGCGACGGGGTGCGCAAACAGGCATCCACCGCATCGGCGCCGACGAAGGCGCTGTGCATCGCCAGCAGCACGCCGGAGGAGAACACCGGATCGATGAAGGCATAGGCATCGCCGAGCAGCAGATAGCCCTCGCCATGACTGCGCGTCGAGCTGTAGGAATAGTTGCCGGTGGCCTCGACCTCGGAGATCAGCGTGGCATTGGCAAGACGCCGCGCCAGCGGCGCACATTGGGCGATGGTCGCCAGGAAGAACTCCCGCACCGGCACCGAGCGCGATTTGAGGTAATAGGGCCAGACCACGGCGCCGATGCTGCTGGCGCCATCGTGCAGCGGAATGAACCAGAACCAGCCGTGATCAAACCAGTAGATGCTGATATGGCCGGCGCGCTCGCCCGGGTTGCGTTCCGCGCCGCTGAAATGGCCGAATATCGCTGCGCTGTTGTGGCGCGGATTGCGCCGCTTGACACCCAGGTTGCTGGCCAGAAACGTATCCCGGCCCGAGGCATCGACCAGGTAGCGCGCCTGCCAGTGCTGCCTGCGGCCGTCCTGGTGGCGTGCCTCCACGCGCGCGCCGCGCTGCAACTCGACGCTGCGCACGCGACAGCCTTCGATGACATGCGCGCCTGCCTGCGCGGCGTTGCGAATCAGGATCTCATCGAATTGCGAACGGCGCACCTGGTAGGCGTATGGCATCGACTTGTCCCAGGCCTCCGCGAAGCGAAAGTCCTGCTGCCGCCCGTCCCAGGGGGAAACGAATTCGGCGCCCCATTTCTGCATGCCGATGGCACGTACCTGCTCGGCGACGCCGAGCTGCTCGAGCAGCGGCAGATTAGCCGGCAGCAACGACTCGCCAATATGGAAGCGCGGGTGGCGCTCTTTCTCGAGCAGCGTTACGTGATGGCCGCGGCGTGCGAGCAGGGTGGCGACGGTTGAACCCGCCGGACCGCCGCCGATCACCAGCACATCCGTTTGCTGCAACGCTGCATCGCCGGTCGACGCTGCGGCATCGGGCGATACGCCGTCCATCATGGATCGGATTCTAGACCTGCTGCCGGCCAATGTCGTGCTGCAAGCGTTCGGTAGCGCACCTTCACGATGGCGCAGCCGCGGCCAGCTTCTGTTCGATGAAGCTCGCCAGCTCGCCAATGCTCGGGTGATCGAAGATATCGGTGACATCCACCAGTCCCGGCCACAGGCGCTCAATACGTTCGTGAATCGCGATCAGCTTGAGCGAACTGGCGCCGATGTCGAACAGGCTCTGGTCGGGGTCGATGCTGCGGCCCTCCAGTTCCTGCTCGCAGATGGCGCGCAGTTGTTGCGTAATTTCACTGCCGCCGACGCGCGCCGCCGGTTCCTGGGCACGCAGCCGGTCCAGCTCTGCAAGCTCGGCACTGAAGGCGCCGTCGAGATATTCCTGCTCCAGCAGATGACGCTGGAACTTGCCGCTGGTGGTCTTGGGGATGCGCCGCACCGGCACCACGGCGCTGACCGGAAGTCCGGTGTGCTCACCGATGCGGGCCGCGACCCGGCGTGCCAGCGGCAGGAATTCGGCCATGTCAGCGCGGTGGAGCACAAATACCAGCAGCTCGTCGGCCTGAGCGCCGGCCGGTCGCACACCGGCGACCACCACCTTGCCGAGCTCGAGACCCGGTACATTCTCGGCGATGTGCTCCAGGTCGTGCGGGTAGTAGTTCTGGCCATTGACGAACAGGATCTCCTTGTGGCGGCCGGTGATATACAGCTCGCCCTCATGCATCAGTCCCAGATCGCCGGTCCGCAGCCAGCCGTCGCTGGTAAAAGTCTCGGCGTTGGCGGCCGCATCCTCGTAATAGCCGCCGGTCACGTTATCGCCGCGTATATGAATGTGACCGACGCGCTCGCCGGGCAACGGCCGATCGTCGTCATCGGCTATGCGTAGCTGGCAAGAGGGGATCGCGCGGCCCACGCTGGCCAGCCGCACCGCATCGCGCGCATTGACCCCGACCGTTTGCGGTTGCGCGCCGACGCCGAGCTCATGTCGGTTGAACGCGGTCGCGCGATAGGGCCTGCCCGGCTCGGGAAAGCTCACTGCCAGCGAGGCCTCAGCCAGCCCGTAGACCGGATACATGGCGTGGCGCGCCAGGCCGGTGGGCGCCAGCCGGCTCAGAAACTCGTCGCACAGTTCGACACTGATCGGCTCGGCGCCATTGAAGATGAGCCGTACCTGCGACAGATCCAGTTCACCCGCAGCGCGCTCGCCCAGCACCTTGAGGTAGTGGCGATAGCCGAAATTCGGTGAGCACAGGATGCTGGCGCGTACCCGCGCGGCGTACTGCAGCCACAGCAGCGGCCGGCGCACGAACAGATCGGTCGGCATCAGATGCGTATCGATGCGATTGGCGAGCATGGTCAGGTGAAAGCCGATCAGTCCCATGTCGTGAGTCAGCGGCATCCATGACAGGCTGACATCGTCCGCAGTGAACTGCGCGGTCTGGGCTATGGCGCGGATGTTGGCCAGCAGGTTGGCGTGCGTGAGCACTACCCCCTTGGGCTCGCTGGTCGAGCCGGAGGAGAACTGGATGAAGGCGACATCGGCCGGCCGCGGGCGATAGGGCTTGCCGCTGCGGCCCAGCTGCTCGAGCTCGTCCACCAGGAACGCGCGCGTGCGCAGCGCGGCCAGCGTCGCCAGGTCGTGCTCGCTGCTCGCCTGGGCGGCGAGTCGCTCCAGCAGCCGCTGCTCGGTATAGATATAGGGAGCGCCCAGCTTGCGGGCGATGCGCAGCAGCTTGCGGCGGTGCTCATCGCTGATGCCCGGGGCCACCGGCACGGCGATGATGCCACCGAGCAGTGCCGCCCAGAAGGCGTCGACGAAAGGCTCGTTGCTGGACAGAAACAGGATCAGTTTGTCGCCCGGCCGGGCGCCGAGACGCTGCAGGCGATGCAGGATGCCCAGCGCGCGCTCATACAGCTCGCCCAAGCTCACGACGCGGGTTTCGCGTTCGCCTTCCAGGTAGGTCACGCTGCGTGCGGCGCCGCGGTTGGCCTCCAGCACTGCGTTCAGCGTCTGCCCCGCAATCAGGGCGGTGGCGTTTGGGGTGCGCGCATGCATGATGGCGGGGGATTCTAGCCGTTGCGCTGCCCCGCAGGGCGCAGCCTTGTGGGGGTGGCATCGATCACGCAGAATCGGCGGGGCCACAGCATGAGCGAAAACAAGCCCGGCGGCGCATTCCGCAACACGATCTACCGACAGGTCACGGCATCGGGCCGTCGCATGGGGCCGATGCGCCGCTGGCTTTACCGTCTGGCCGCACCCACGCTGCTGGCACTGGTGCGGCTGTGGTGGCGCAGCTGCCGCATCGTCGCGGTGGTGGGCGAAGAGCATCTGGATGCGGTGCTGGCGCGCTGGCCGTCGTTTCTGCCCTGCTACTGGCATCAACACCAGCTGTTCTGCGCGCGTTACCTGCTGCTGCAGCAGCCACGGCGGCCATTGCGGCTGGGATTTCTGATCAGCCCGTCGGTCGATGGCGAGCTCGGTGCCATGATTGTGCGGCGCGCCGGCGGCTATGTGATCCGCGGCTCCTCCTCGCACACTGGAGCACAGGCGCTTAAGGCCTATTTCGAGGCACTGATGCGCGAGCAGGTGTCGCCGATCATCACTCCCGACGGCCCGCGCGGGCCGCGATTCAAGTTCAAACCGGGCGCCATTCTGCTGGCGCAGATGTCGGGTCGGCCGATGTTGCCGCTGGCTTACGCGGCCTCGCGCGCCGCGCTGGTGCACTGGGACCGCTTTGTGCTGCCGCTGCCGTTCGCGCGCATCGCAATCGCGATCGGGTCGCCGCGGGAGGTGCCACGCGCGCTGGATACCGCGGCCCTGGGCGCGCTGCAGCTGGAGATGCAGCAGTCGCTGCAGGCGACGTTTGCCGCGGCGCGGGCGGCCCTGACGGGGGCGCGCTGACCGGGCTCGGGCGGCGTTACCGGCTCCAGTGCCCGCACCGGGCACCCGGGTTTCGGTGCAATCCTAGACGTGTGTCAATAAATCAGCGGCTTAGCTTGTATTTCGCCAGTGCTGTGCGAGAATTTGTACAAATGTCGAAGCCGCCGGGCACCATATCCGATTTATCGGCGTCCGACGTCCTTGCCCCACAATTCTGGACCGGCAAGACGGAACGCCCTGCGCCCGGTATTGAGCTCGCATGCAGCAAGATCGCGCTCGAGCTGCAGAACCTGGATCGCGACACGGCCGACGACTGCATCCGCCGCAACCTTGAGAGTTTTCGCGATGCGGCCTCGGCCGACGCGGCCTTCGCCGTGGTGTTCGATGCCGATGGCCAGCACATCGAGTCGGTGCTGTTCGCCCGCGGTCATTTTGCCCAGTGTCACCCGGAAGCACTGCGCGGCACCACCATCCAATCCCTGCCATGGGTGAGCTCGCGCTTCGAGCACCTGCGGCTGTGGGAATTTCGCGATACCGCCTCGCCGCGCAAGGAGCAGGCCGAAGATGCCGGCACGCTGGCGGAGCTGGCGATCGGCTCGGCTCTGCTGGTCTCGTACCGCATCAAGGATCAGCCCGCCGGCCTGCTCGGGCTGGCCTATGGCCTGCCGCGCGGCGGCTTCGACGCCACGCTGCAATTGCTCATGAAGCTGCTGGCCAGCAGCCTGGCCACCGGTCTTGCGCGGCTGCGGCTGTCGACGGCACTAGGGCGAATCGAGGAGCGTAATGCGCTCGCCGAGCTGGCCGCCAACGACGGCCTGTGGGATTTCAACGTCGAGGGCAGTGATGTGTATTTCTCACCGCGCTGGCGCGCGATGCTCGGCTATGACGAAGCCGATCTGAAGGGCGGCTTCGACTGGCGCAGCCTGGTGCATCCGGACGACATGTCGCGCGTGCAATCGGCGATCCGCGACCACGTGGCCGCCAAGACGCCGATCTTCGAGAGCGTGCACCGCATGCGCCACCGCAACGGCGAGTGGCGCTGGGTGATCAGCCGGGCGAAGGCGCAGCTCGATGCCCACGGCCGCCTGCTGCGCCTGGTCGGCGTCGAACTCGACATCACCGAGCGCAAGGTGTACGAGGAGGCGCTGTTTCGCGAGAAGGAGAGCGCGCAGATCACGCTGCAGTCGATCGGCGATGGCGTGATCACGACCGATGCCTCCTCGACCATCGATTACATCAATCCGGTCGCCGAGCAGCTCACCGGCTGGCGTCTGGAAGATGCCATGGGGCGCCCGGTGGAAGAGATCTTCCGCGCCTTCCACGAGGAAACCTGCGAGCCGCTGGAGAATCCTCTCACGGTGGCGATCCGGCGCACGCGCGCCATCAAGTCGGTGCGTCCGATGCTGCTGATCCGCCGTGACGGCAACGAGCTGTACGTCGAGAGCTCGGCCTCGCCGATCCGCTCCGGCAACGGCAAGGTCGGCGGCGGCGTTCTGGTGTTCCACGATGTCAGCGAGTCGCGCGAACTCAATCGCCGCCTCAGCTACCACGCCAGTCACGACCTGCTGACCGGCCTGGTCAACCGGCGCGAATTCGAGGACCGGCTGGAGCGGGCGCTCAAGAGCGCCAAGGCGCGTGAGGCCTCGTATGCGTTGTGCTATCTGGATATCGACCAGTTCAAGATCGTCAATGACACCTGCGGGCACAGCGCCGGCGACGCGCTGCTGGGCCAGGTCGGTGCGCTGCTCAAGTCCAAGGTGCGCTGGCGCGACACACTGTCGCGGCTGCGAGGCGATGAGTTCGGCATTTTGCTGGAGAGCTGCACGCTCGATGAGGCCATGCGAATGGCCGAGTCGCTGCGCGAGGCGGTGCGCAATTTCCGCTTCAGCTGGGAGGAGCGGGTGTTTCGCCTCGGCGCCAGCATCGGCGTGGTGCCGATAACGGCCGACAACGAGGACGTGGCATCGATCCTGTCCGCCGCCGACAGCGCCTGCGCGGCGGCCAAGGAGCAGGGCCGTAACCGCGTGCACAGTTTTGCCGAGAACGACATCGAGCTGATGCGCCGCCGGCGCGAGATGCAATGGGCGGCGCGCATCAACGCGGCACTGGAAGAGGGCCGCTTCGAGCTGTTCCGCATGCCGATCCTGCCGCTGCAGGTGCCCGAGACCGGAGCCCACTACGAGCTGTTGCTGCGCATGCGCGATGAGAACGGCCGTATCGTCGCGCCCGACAGCTTCATCGCGGCCGCCGAGCGCTACGGCATTACCCCGAGCATCGACCGCTGGGTGGTCGAGAACGCGCTGCGCTGGCTGGTATCGGAGGCGGATGAGCGCGCACGGCTGGCCATGTGCTCGATCAATCTGTCCGGCCAGAGCCTCGGCGATGACAAGTTCCTGCCCTATGTGATCGATCAATTCCATCGTAGCGGCCTCGATGCCTCCAAGATCTGCTTCGAGATCACCGAGACGGCCGCGGTCGCGAGCTTCTCCCAGGCCAACCGTTTCATCCAGGCGCTCAAGGAACTGGGCTGCAAATTCGCGCTCGACGACTTTGGCACCGGACTGTCCTCGTTCGGCTACCTGAAGCATTTCCCGGTGGACTATCTGAAGATCGATGGCAGCTTCGTGCGCGAGATCCTGCACGATCCGATCGATCGCGAGATGGTGCGATCGATCAACGAGATCGGCCATCTCACCGGCAAGCAGACCATCGCCGAATTCGCCGAGAACGCCGAGATCATCCAGATGCTCAGGAACATCGGTGTGGATTTCGCGCAGGGCTACGGCGTCGCCCAGCCGCAGCGACTGCTCAAGACCGGCGGCAACAGCTAGTTATTCCGGCAGCGCGTAGGGCAACGGCAGCGCGCTGTAGCGCAGGCCCTGGGCCGGCGGCTGGCCGCCCCCCTCATCGGCTTCCTCTGCCGCGCCGGGCAGCCCCGCCACAGCCAGAAACTCGCAGCGTCCATCCGCCTGCTGCATCGCCTCGACCACACGGAAGCTGCGTCCATCGTCAAGGCGCCCGGCATCGCCGGCGGCCAGTCGCAGCACCGCGTCGCTCACGAAGCGCTGCAGCCGGCGCTTGATTCGGCCGCGGTAGTGCGCGCGCGCGATGACTTCCTGGCCGGTGTAGCAGCCTTTGGTAAACGAGATGGCGTCGATGCAGTCGAGGTTGAGCATCTGCGCCACGAATTGACCCGAGGTCGCGCCGTACACCTGCGCCAGTCCGGCGGCGATGTCCAGGCCGCGCCACTGATCGCGCGCCATCGTGGGGCCTGGCGGCGGGGCCTCGAGCGCGCTCTGCAGCAGCAGCATGCGCTGCTGTTCGCGGGCGCCGTAGCCGATGCGCCGCCCGGCCGCCGCCGGGCAGGCCTCGGGCGATGCAAGGCCGCAGATGCGATACTGCGCGCTGGCGTCGCTGATCGTGAGCCTGGCGCGCAGCACGTAGCGCCGCAGCTGCGTGGCGACCATCGCCAGCAGCTGCTGCGGCAGCACAGCCAGGATGTCACCGCCATCGGCGGCGATGAGCCACAGCAGCGCCAGCGTGCGGCCTTGTGGATTGTGCAGGCCCGCGCGCAGCAGCGCCGCCGGCGGCAGCGCCGACACGTCGTTCGACAACTGCCCCTGGAGGAATTTCTCGGCATCGGCGCCGCTGAATCGCAGCGTGCCGAAGTCGTCGAGCACACAGACGGTGCCGGGCTGGTTCATCGGATGAGGCGTATTTCGCCGCGGTCGTGCGGTGGTCGGTGATGGGCGATTCTGGCACACTTGCCGGCATGCCGGTTTCCGCAGCACAGCCTGTGGCGTCGAGTGAGCTTACAGCGAACGACGCAGGCTCGGGAGCGCCTGTGCCCGAGCCGGCAATACCGCCGCCGGCGCAACTCAGCCGCGCGCCGGGGCCGGATCCGACGCGCTTTGGCGACTGGGAGAAGGGCGGGCGCTGCATCGATTTCTGATGGGAGTAAGCATGGCTGAGCGGCCGTTGTCACCGCATATCACGGTGTACCGATGGGCCTATACGATGACGCTGTCGATCCTGCATCGGGTTACCGGTGTGGTATTGGCGCTGGCACTGCTCGGTTTCGTCGTCTGGCTGGTCGGCGCCAGCCTGGGTGCCGACGCCTACGCGGCGATTGTGCCGCGGCTGATCTCGATGCCCGGCAAACTGCTGTCGTCGCTGGCTGTGGCGGCGCTGATCTATCACTTCTGCAACGGCCTGCGTCACCTCGCCTGGGACATGGGTTGGGGCTTTGAACGCGCCGATGCGCGGCGCAGCGCCGCGCTGGTGGTTGCCGTGACGCTGATCGGCGCCGCGGTCTGCATCTATTTCATCTTCGGCCGCAGCGCCGGGGCCGCATGAGCCTGCGCGCGCCGCTGGCACGGGCGTTACATCACGGCACCGCGCGTGATGGCGTCGGCCATTGGCTGGTACAGCGGGTCACCGCCACTGCGCTCGCGCCGCTGAGCATCTGGCTGCTGATCGCGCTGCTGTCCCTGCCGTCTGCCGACTATGTGACCGTCACGCGCTGGATCGGCGCCGGACTGCACCCGGTGTTGCTGGCACTGACGGTGCTGATCGCCGCCTGGCACGCCTGGCTCGGCCTGCAGGTGGTGATCGAGGATTACGTACACGGCTTTCTGCCCAAGACCGTGGCGCTGCTGTCGTCGCTGTTCGTGCACGTGTTGCTGGCGGCGGCCGGGGTGTATGCGGTGCTGCGCATCGCGCTCGCGAGCGGCGCATGAGCGCCTACGAGTTCGTCGATCACACCTATGACGTGGTCGTGGTCGGCGCCGGCGGTGCCGGCCTGCGCGCCACCCTGGGTCTGGCGGAGGCCGGGCTGTCCACCGCCTGCATCACCAAGGTATTCCCCACCCGCAGTCACACCGTGGCAGCGCAGGGTGGAATCAGCGCGGCGCTGGCCATCATGGGCGAGGACGACTGGCGCTGGCACATGTACGACACGGTCAAGGGCTCGGACTGGCTGGGCGACCAGGACGCAATCGAATTCATGTGCAAGGAGGCGCCGGCCGCGGTTATCGAACTGGAACACTACGGGGTGCCATTCTCGCGCACCGACGATGGCCGCATCTACCAGCGCCCGTTCGGCGGCATGACCACCCACTACGGCAAGGGCATCGCGCAGCGCACCTGTGCCGCGGCCGATCGCACCGGCCACGCCATGCTGCACACGCTGTACCAGCAGTCGCTCCGTCACCAGGCCGAGTTCTTCATCGAGTATTTTGCCATCGACCTGATCATGGAGAACGGCGAATGCCGCGGCGTGGTGGCGCTTGACCTGGCCGACGGCAAGCTGCATCGCTATCGATCGCAGATGACCATTCTGGCCACCGGCGGCTATGGGCGCACCTACTTCTCCTGCACCTCGGCTCACACCTGTACCGGCGACGGCGGCGGCATGGTGCTGCGTGCCGATCTGCCGCTGCAGGACATGGAATTCGTACAGTTCCACCCGACCGGCATCTACGGTTCGGGCTGCCTGATCACCGAAGGCGCGCGCGGCGAGGGCGGTTACCTGACCAACGCCCAGGGCGAGCGCTTCATGGAACGCTATGCACCGAATGCCAAGGATCTGGCCTCGCGCGACGTAGTCAGCCGCGCCGAGACCATCGAAATACGCGAGGGTCGCGGTGTCGGTGAACACAAGGACCACATCTACCTGCACCTGGAGCATCTGGGTGCGGCCGTGATCCACGAGCGCCTGCCGGGTATCGCGGATACCGCGCGCATCTTCGCTGGCGTCGACGTGACTCGTGAACCGATCCCGATCCTGCCCACCGTGCACTACAACATGGGCGGCATCCCCTGCACCATCCAGGGTGAGGTGGTGACGCTGAAGAACGGCGATCCGAACGCCGTGGTGCCCGGCCTGATGGCGGTGGGCGAGGCGGCCTGCGTCTCGGTGCACGGCGCCAACCGCCTGGGCAGCAATTCCCTGCTCGACCTGGTGGTGTTCGGCCGCGAGGCAGCGCGCCACTGTGCCGAAGTCATCCGGCCCGGCGCCACGCAGCGCGCGCTGCCCAAGGACGGGGTGGAGCGCATGCTGTCGCGCCTGGATCGGCTGCGCTACGCCAGCGGTTCGCGTCCCACCGCCACGATCCGCCTGGAGATGCAGCGCATCATGCAGGCGGATGCAGCGGTGTTTCGCAGCGGCGAATCGCTGCAGCAGGGCATCGACAAGCTGTCGCAGACCTTTGCTTCATTCAGTGACGTGGCGGTTTCCGATCGGGGCCTGATCTGGAACACCGATCTGATCGAGACCCTGGAGCTGCACAACCTGCTGCTGCAGGCGGTGGCGACCATTCAGTCGGCGGCCAACCGCCAGGAGAGCCGCGGCGCGCATGCGCGGGAGGATTTTCCGCAGCGCGACGATGTCAATTGGATGAAGCACAGCCTATGCTGGGTCGATGCGCAGGGCGGTGCGCGCCTCGACTACCGGCCGGTGCACATGCATACCCTGACCGACGAAATCGAAGTCATCGCGCCCAAGGCCCGGACTTACTGATATGGCTGAATTCAGGTTGCCCCGCAATTCACGCATCGATCACAGTGCCGGCAGGAGCTACGACGTGCCGGCTGGTGTCAAGAACGCACGGCGCTTTCGCATCTACCGCTTCGATCCGGCCGCAGGCGGCCGGCCGCGCATCGACAGCTACCAGATCGACATGGCGAGCTGCGGACCGATGGTGCTCGATGCGCTGCTGAAGATCAAAAACGAGATCGATTCGACCCTGTCGCTGCGCCGCTCATGCCGCGAAGGCATCTGCGGCTCGTGCGCGATGAATATCAACGGCCTGAACACCCTCGCCTGCACCAAGGCCTGTGACGAGCTCGGCAGCGGCGACATCAGCATCTATCCGCTGCCGCACCTGCCGGTGGTGAAGGACCTGGTGACCGACCTGACCAATTTCTATGCGCAGTACGCCGCCGTGAAGCCGTGGCTGCAGACCGCCACGCCGACGCCGCCCGACCGCGAGCGCCTGCAATCCAAGGAGGAGCAGCAGCGCATCGACCGCCCCTCGGCATGCATCCTGTGCGCCTGCTGTTCCACCGCCTGCCCGAGCTACTGGTGGAACTCCGAGCGCTACCTGGGGCCGGCGGCGCTGCTGGCCGCCTATCGCTGGATCGTCGACAGTCGCGACGAGGCTACCGGCGAGCGGCTCGATGCACTTGAGGATCCGTTCCGGCTGTACCGCTGTCATACCATCATGAACTGCACCGAGGCCTGCCCGAAGGACCTGAACCCGGCCAAGGCGATCGGCGCCATCAAAAAGATGCTGGCCGAACGCCAGCACTAAAATGGACAACGCCGCGATCACGCAGCTGCCGCCCGCGGGTCGCCCCAGGATGGCCTGGCGCTGCCGCCGCGGCATGAAAGAGCTGGATCTGCTGCTGAGCGGCTGGCTGGACACGCAGTTCGAGCGGGCCAGCGATGCCCAGCGCCGCCAGTTTGAGGCGCTGTTGGAGCTGCCCGACCCGCAGCTGGCGGGTTACCTGCTGGGGGGACAGCGTCCCGAGGGGGCGGATCTGGCCGCGCTGGTTGAGTGCATCACGGGCGCCTCGCGCATTATGTCGACCCCGCTGCACGACGGGAACCTTCCCCCGGGTGCCGCGCTCCAAGTCTCGTTGGTGCCACCCGGCACCGCCGACCGGTCTTAGGTCCCCATGTCTGCCACAGCTGATAGACTCCGCCCAAAGAACTTACAGTACAGTATTGAGTCTATTCAGGTCGTTGACGGACGGCCTGGCAATGCGATGACAGGATTGCCAATGGGCCCCGATGCGAGTGACTTGAGTCTGGTGCGGCGGGTGCAGCGCGGCGAGCGCGGCGCCTACGACCTGCTGGTTCTCAAGTACCAACACAAGGTGGTGAAGCTGGTCATGCGCTACCTGCGCAACCCGGCGGATGCGGAGGATGTGGCTCAGGAGGCATTCGTCAAAGCCTACCGTGCCCTGCCGCAGTTCCGCGGTGACAGCGCGTTCTATACCTGGCTGTATCGCATCGCCATCAATACCGCCAAGAACGCCCTGGCCGCGCGCGAGCGCAACCCCGTGAGCTACGAACTCGACCTGCAGAACAGCGACGAATCGTCGGATATGGTCAGCCGGCTCAAGGATCCGGAAACCCCCGAGGGGCTGGCGCTGACTGAAGAGATCCGCGACACCGTCAATCATGCCATCGAGCAGCTGCCCGAGGATCTGCGCACCGCGATCGTACTGCGCGAGTTGGAGGGCATGAGCTACGAGGAGATCGCGGCTTCGATGGATTGTCCGGTCGGCACCGTGCGCTCCAGGATCTTTCGCGCGCGCGAGGCGATCGACCGCCGCCTGCGCGAGGTGTTTGACGGTGGATTGGGTCGGACGGAGGAGCTGGTGTGATCCAGGATGAAGTTGAAAGCCAGCTGTCGGCGATGTTCGACGGCGAGTTGCCGCAGACCGAATGCGAGCTGCTGTCGCGACGTATCGATCGCGATGAGAATCTGCGCGCCCGCTGGTCGCGTTACGCGCTGATCGGGGCCGCGATGCGCTCGGAGCCGGTAGCGACCGCGCGCAGCGGCTTCGCGCGACGCGTGAGCGCGGCCCTGCGCGGCGCCGAGCACCAGCCGCGCCTGGCGCGCGGCCGGAAGATGTTGTTGAGCGCGGCCTTGTCGGCCTCGCTGGTAGTGACGGTGGCCGGCGTGTCGATCTCGTTGCTGCGCGGTGCGGCGGTGGATCTGGGCGCGGGCACGGTGGCCCGGACGCTGGGCGCAAGCGGCGCGGCCGCGGGCGCGCTGCCCCAGGCGCCGACGGCAGGCGGGCAGGATGCTGCCATCCTGGCGCATGGCGCCGCCGCTGCCAGCGTGGCTGCGGTACGCCGCGGCGGCAACGGCGAGCCGGTCAGTTACGTCACCCCGGTCAGCATGGCGAGCGGCAATACCGCTTTGCGCACCGAGCTGGCCGATCTGATCGTCGCCCATAGCGAATATTCCACGCCGCTGATGCGGCGCAATGTGCTGTCGGCACTGGTGAGCAACGAGGATGCAGCGGACGGCGCGTCGCCCGGCGCAACTGCCACCGGTATGCCGGCGAACTCCCCGGCAGCTGCGTTCGATGCGACCACCGCGGCGTCAACTGCGAGCCGCTAAACGGCCCAGTGCTGCGGCAATGCTGTGGGCCGCCGGCAGCTGCCTGGCGCTGCTGGCCGGCGCCGCGGCCAGCGTTGCCGAGGAGGATCCGGCGGGCTGGCTGGCACGTACCGACAAGGCACTGGCGACGCGCAATTACGAGGGGGTGTTCGTCCACGAAC
>DATAJH010000099.1:0-7402 GCA_036262215.1 Steroidobacteraceae bacterium | reverse complement strand
GTCTTGTAGACGTGGTCGACCAGGCCGTAGAAGGCGTCGAGGCCCAGGCCGTCGTCGAATCGTTCAGCCACCAGCTGGAATCTGGGCGCACAGCCGCCGAGGCTGGGCTGGTCGAGGCGATACTCGATGTAGTCGCGCAGGAGCGTGGAAGTGAGTTCGGTATTGAACGCGTCCCTGGCATCCTCCGACAGCGTGTCGTAGGCGCTCACCAGGCGGGTATCGATGCTTCTGTTGGTCAGCACGACCACGCTGTTCGTCCGGTTCGGCAGCGACAGTGCTTCCATCACGTGATTGCTGGTTGACGGAAAATCGAAACGCAGCGACCAGCGGAATGCGGGATTTTCGATTTTCACCGGGGTGCATCCCATGCTGCGCAACCAGTTTTCGATCGACTCTATATCCACGTTCGAATACTCCGGCGCCCGATCGGGGCGTGACCGCGGCATCCTACAGCCTCGCTGATCGGTGCCGCTAGCGCCCGCTAGCGCAGGATTTCCACCAGCAGCACCCAGGCGTTAAGCAGCGCCACGGTGATCGACAATACGACCGCAAGCGCAAACCAGTTGAGGCCTCCGTCCAGATAGCCGCGCAGCGACAGTCCGGCCAGCAGCAGCGGCAGCGTCGCCGCCTGGTACAGCACAAAACGCAAGGTGTTGTAGCCCAGGTATTGCCGTCGAAGCAGATCCTTGATCTGCAGGGCCGTTGGCAGGCCCCAGGCTGGCAGCCAAAGCAGCAGCAACATCAAGCCCAGTCGCGCCGGGCTCTGGCCGGGCACCAGCGCGAGCAGGGCGCCGATCAGTGCGGCGGCCAGCAGCAGTATGGTCTCGGCGGCGCGCCCGGGAATGCCAGGCAGCTGCAGGATACGGCCGAGATTGATCGACAGCGCCACGAACACCAGGCCCGCCAGAGCGCCCGCGGTACCGGAAGTCGCGACCAGGAAATCGCTCCAACCCGCGGTCTCGGTCATCCCCGCTCGCCCTGCGGCTCTACCGCAACCAGGTGCCGGACCACCGACGGTTGCCGCAGCAGGCGATGTATCTGTTCCTGCAACACCTGATCGGCGTGGGTCACGCGTTGGTGCTGGCGCAAGTGCTCGACCCACGACTCCACCATGAATGTTTCCATGAATCTGCCTTGTTCGGCCGTGTCCTCGAACATACCCCAGGCGTAGGCGCCGTCCCGGCGCCGCGCGTGGTCCAATCGCTGCGCGGCGGCCAGGAACGCGCTGCGATGGTTTTCGGAGGCCAGTCGGTAGTCCACGCTCACCAGCACCGGCCCGCGATCGCTGGCGATCTCGTGGGTGATCACCGGTACCGGCCAGTGCATCGATGGCGTGAGATCCACTCCCGCCCCGGTCTGCAGTTTCCAGCGCGCAGTCAGCGGTATCGCCAGCAGTGCACCGAGCGCTGCAATAAAGTGCGTCAGTGGCAAGCCGGCGATGTCGGCCACTTCGCCCCAGACGACGCTGCCGAGCGTCATGCTGCCGAAGAATACCGTGACGAATATCGCCAGGCCGCGCCCGCGCACCCAATCCGGCAATGCCACCTGGGCGGAGACGTTCAGATTTGCCAGCACGGCGATCCAGCATGCTCCGGCAAGAAAGCTTGCCGCCAGTCCGGTAGCGGGCGCACCCGCCAGTCCAAACAGTGCCAGCGAGACGGCGGTGCCCACCGTCGCCGCAGCGACTACCCGGTCCGCCCCAAGTCTGGCTTTCGCCCATGGCAGCGCCAGGGCACCGGCGAGCGCCCCGGCCCCGATGGCACCGAGCAGCACTCCGTACAGGCCGGCTCCGCCGGTGATCTGGTTGCGTGCCACCAGCGGCAGCAACGCCCAGTACGCGCTGGCAAAAATAAAAAAAGCCACTGCGCGTATCAGCGTCGCCCGCAGGTGCGGGTTATGGCGCGCGTGGCGGAAGCCGGTGTACATGGCACTGACGAATCGCTCTGCCGGCAGTCTGGAGGCGGCGCGCGGCGCGCGCCACCACAGCAGTGCGCCAATGACGCCCAGATTGCTCAGCGCATTGAGCCAGAACGGCGCGGCAATGCCGGCCACGCCGATGATGCTTCCGGCCAGTGCCGGGCCGATGGCGCGGCTGACATTGATACCGACACTGTTGGCCGCCACCGCGGGCGCCAGATCCTGCGCCGGCACCAGCTGCGGCACCACCGATTGCCAGGCGGGGGCGGATAGGGCGCCGCCCACGCCGATCAGGAACATGAACAGCAGCAGCGTCGCCGGGGTGACATGGCCGAATTCAACCAGCGCGGCGAATACGGCGGACACCAAGGTCGTGGCCGCCTCGACCCAGATCAGAAACCGCCGCTTGTCGAAGATGTCGGCCAGGGCGCCAGCCGCCAGTGCGAACATGAACATCGGCAGGCTGGTCGCCACCTGGACCAGCGATACCAGCAGCGCGTCGCTGTTCAGACTCACCATCAGCCAGCCGGACGCCGCGTTGTACATCCAGGTGCCGATATTCGACACCACCGTGGCGATCCAGATGACGGTAAAGGCGCGATGCCGAAATGCCGCCCTTGGCGGTGATGCGATCCGTTTCGTGGCTGCGCCAACCTGCGTCATTGGCTTGGCATGATAGCCGCAGAGCGTCAGCGCTCATGCATAAATTCCGGCCTGCCGGCCGCGCTCCTGGGCCAGGGCGAGAAGAATGTCCACCACCGGTGTTGGTACCTGGATTAATTGCCCCAATTCATGCACCGCGCATACCAGTGCGTCGACCTCGATGCTGCGTGCGTGCTCCAGGTCCTGCAGCATCGACATCTTGTGTCCGATCGCAAGTCCTGCGACCTCCAGACGGCGCTGGATCATGGCCTCGGGAATTTCTATCTGCAGCGCCGCGGCGACGTTGCGGCACTCATGCATGACCGCGACGCAAACGCTGCGTAATCCTGGCTCGCTGGTGATCCGGTCGAGGGTGGCCAGCGTCAGCAGGCTGATCGGGTTGAAGCAGGCGTTGCCCCAGAGTTTCAGCCAGATGTTCCAGCGGATGTTGTCGCGTACCGGGGCGTCGAAGCCGGCCTGCGCCAGCGTGTCTGACAGGGCCTGCACCCGCTCGGATGGGCTGCCGTCGGGTTCGCCCAGCGTGAAGCGTTTGAATTCACGGTGCGCGATGACCCCGGGAGACACCACCTCGCAGGCCGGATCGACCACGCAGCCGATCGCGCGCGCGGGGCCGATTGCCTTCCACTGGCGGCCGCCGCGATCCACCGATTGCAGGTGGTGGCCCTGCAGTGCGCCGCCGCTCTGATGGAAATACCACCAGGGAATCCCGTTCATCGCGGTTACCACGGCGGTTTGCGGGCCCAGTAGCGGCGCGAACCGCTCGCATTCCAGCCATGCCTGATGCGCCTTCAGCGCGCAGATGACAATCTGCTGCGGCCCGAAGTCGGCCGGCTGATCGCTGGCGGGCACTCTGGCAGTCTTCTCGTGCCCTGCGATCTGCAGGCGCAGGCCGTCATGCTGGATCGCCCGCAGGTGCGCGCCGCGGGCAATGACGCATACCTCGTTACCCGCCAGCGCCAGCTCGACGGCAAGATAGCCGCCGATGGCTCCGGCACCAAACACGCATATCTTCATGGCATGTAAATGGCATACGGCGGCGGCTGGGGCAAGCTGCCGCCGCAGGTTGCCGCTGGGCAGTGGCCTTCAGACCCCGGGAATCAGCCCGGCGCCGCGCGCCCACCGGTATTTTGCACCCAGCACGGCGACCGGGATCTCGGTCGAATAGGCATAGGCAGGAATGCCGTGCTGGTACAGGTACTCCGCCGCCTCCTCGACTTCCACGTCGCCCGCAAGCGAGGCCACTACCGGCTTTTCAATTCCTTTGGCGCGCATCTCGGCGACCACTTCCACCATCAGGCGCGCAAACACCATCGGCGGGGTGATGATGGTGTGCCAGTAGCCGAGGATCAGGGCGTGGATGCGCGGATCCTCGAGCCCCAGCCGCACCGTGTTCTGATAGGTCGTCGGCGGCTCCCCGCCGGTGATATCCACCGGATTACCGGCGGCGCCAAACGGCGGGATGAACTTGCGAAAGGCGGCGTCCAGATCCGCCGGCATCGCCATCAGCGTCAGCGCGTTGTCGACGCAGGCGTCCGACAGCAGCACGCCCGATCCGCCCGCGCCGGTGATGATCACGACGTTGTTGCCCTTGGGGGTTGGCAGTACCGGAATACCGCGCGCGAATTCCAGCAGGTCGCGCAGCGAACGTGCGCGGATGACGCCCGACTGGCGGAACACGTCCTCGTAAATCTTGTCATTGCCGGCGAGCGCGCCGGTGTGCGAGCTGGCGGCGCGCGCGCCCATGCTGGTGCGCCCGGCCTTGAGGACTACCACCGGCTTCTTCTTCGACACGCGTTTGGCGACTTCGGCGAAGGCACGTCCGTCCTTCAGATCCTCGCAGTGCTGGGCAATGATCTGGGTGTTGTCATCCTGCTCGAAGAACGTCAGCAGATCGTCCTCGTCGATATCCGACTTGTTACCCAGCCCCACGATGGCCGACACGCCCATCTTGGCCGAGCGCGAGAAGCCGATGATCGCCATGCCGATGCCGCCCGACTGCGACGACAGCGCGGCCGAGCCTTTGACGTCATAGGCGGTGCAGAACGTCGCGCAAAGATTCTTCGGCGTGTAATAAAAACCGTAGATATTCGGTCCCATCAGGCGGATGTCGTATTTGCGGGCGATGGCGACCAGCTCATCCTGGCCGGCCACATTACCGGTTTCGGCAAAGCCCGAAGGAATCAGCACCGCGCCGGGGATCTTCTTCTCGCCCACCTCGGTCAGTGCCTGGGCGACGAATTTGGCCGGAATGGCGAACACCGCCACGTCGATGACACCGGCAACGTCCTTGACGCTCTTGTAGGCCTTCTTTCCCATGATCGACTCGGCGCTGGGATGAATCGGATAGATCGCGCCCTGGTAGCCACCGTTGATGAGGTTCTTCATCACCGAGTTGCCGATCTTGCCGCTCTCGTTCGAGGCGCCGATCACGGCCACCGCATCCGGCTTCATGATGCGGTTCATCTGCCGTACGATGTCCTCCTTATTCGGCCGGTAGCGCGGCACCGCGGGAGTGAAGTCGAGCACAATGCGTACGTCGGCCGCGGTGGCGCCGCTTTTGGTCGCAAACACCGGGTTGAGGTCGAGTTCCGAGATCTCCGGAAAGTCCGCCACCAGCTGCGACACGTTCTCGATCATGCTCGCCAGGGAATCGCGGTGCACCGGGTCGGCGCCGCGAACCCCGCGCAGAATCTCCGCCGCGGCGATGCCATCCAGCATCGACAGCGCGTCTTCCCGGGTGGCGGGAGCCAGTCGGAAAGTGATGTCCTTGAGCACCTCGACCAGGATGCCGCCCAGGCCAAATGCCACCAGCTTGCCAAACGCGGGATCGGTCACCGCGCCAATGATCACTTCCTGGCCGCCGGCCAGCATCTGCTGTACCTGCACGCCATCGATGCTCGCTTTCGGGTCGTAGCGGCGTGCATTGGCGACGATGGTGGCGAAGGCCTGCGCGGCCTGCTCGGCGTTCTTGACACCCACCACCACGCCGCCGGCTTCGGTCTTGTGCAGAATCTGAGGCGACACGATCTTCATGACCACCGGAAAGCCGATGGCCGCGCCCAGTCTGGCCGCATGGGCAGCATCTGCGGCCACGCCTTCCTTCGGTACCGCGATACCGTAGGCGTCGCAGATGGCCTTCGACTCCGGCGCGGTCAGTGCGCTGCGCCCGGCCGCCTTGGCCTGGTCGAGCAGCTTACGCACCGCCGCCTTGTCATGTGGGGAGTGCTCTGCCTGGCTGACCGCTGCACGGCCAAGGGCGCTGTCCTGGGACATGTCAAATCACCTGTTCGGCGCGTAGCGCCGCGATTTCTTCGGCGCTCAGGCCGAGTTCGGCCAGCACCTCGTTGGTATGTTCCCCGAGCAGCGGTGAGCGCTTGACCTCGGTGGGGCTGTCGGACATCTTGATCGGGTTGCCGACCGAGAGGTATTTGCCGCGGGTCGGATGGTCGACCTCGACGATGGTGCCGCTAGCACGCAATGAGGGCTCGGCAGCCAGTTCCTCCATCGACAGGATCGGGCCGCAGGGAATGTCGTGCTGGTTGAACTCGGCCATGGCCTCGAACTTGGTCTTGGTCATGGTCCAGCGTTCGACCGCCGCGAAAATCTCCATCAGGCGCGGCAGGCGTGCGTGCGGCGTCGCGTAGTCGTGATCGGTAATCCACTCCGGCTTGCCGATGACGTGGCAGATCTCCTTCCACACCGGCGCCTGAGTGATGAAATAAAGATACGCGTTAGGGTCGGTCTCCCAGCCCTTGCACTTGATGATCCAGCCGGGTTGCCCACCGCCCGAGGCGTTGCCGGCGCGCGGCACCGAGGAGCTGAACTTGCCCTTGGGGTACTGCGGGTATTCCTTCATGACCTTGGTGCGCGCCAGGCGCTGCTGGTCGCGCAGCTTGACTCGGCACAGGTTCAATACACCGTCCTGCATCGCAGCCAGTACGCGCTGCCCGCGGCCGCTGGTCTTGCGCTGGTACAGGGCGCAGACGATGCCGAGGGCCAGATGCAGGCCGGTGCCGCTGTCGCCGATCTGCGCGCCGGTGACCAGCGGCGGACCGTCGTCGAAGCCGGTGGTGGATGCTGAACCGCCGGCGCACTGCGCGACGTTTTCGTACACCTTGCAGTCCTCGTACGGACCCGGGCCGAAGCCCTTGACCGAGGCGACGATCATCTTCGGATTGAGCTGCTGGATGCGCTCCCAGGTGAAGCCCATGCGATCGAGTGCGCCGGGCGCGAAGTTCTCCACCAGCACGTCGCAGTACTTGATGAGTTTTTCGAGCACCGCCTTGCCGTTCTTGTTCTTGGTGTCGAGCGTGATCGAACGCTTGTTGTGGTTCAGCATCGTGAAGTACAGGCTGTCCACGTCCGGAATGTCGCGCAGCTGCTCGCGCGTGATATCGCCGTGGCCGGCGCGCTCCACTTTGATGACGTCGGCGCCGAACCAGGCCAGCAGCTGGGTGCACGTCGGTCCCGACTGCACGTGCGTGAAGTCGAGTATGCGCACGCCGTCCAATGCCTTCGCCATCTACAGTCTCCGGGCGCGCATCATTTGTACATGGTCTGGTTCTTGGTTCCCGGCGCGTACTCGCGCGGGTCCACCCAGATGTTGATCACCGCCGAGCGACCCAGGCGATGCACCGATTCGCGTGCGCGCAGCAGGGCAGGGGCGATCTGTGCCGGATCACGCACCTCTTCGCCGTAGCCGCCGAGCATCTCGGCGAACTTGCCGAACGGAACGTCGCCCAGCAGGTTGCCGACGTTGCCGCGTTCCTCGCCGTACTTCGCCAGTTGGCCGTAGCGGATCTGATTCATCGCCGAGTTATTG
>DATAJH010000098.1:0-33799 GCA_036262215.1 Steroidobacteraceae bacterium | reverse complement strand
CTGTGGCTGCCATCCGCTGGCGCAGACGCAGCGATTGCGCTCCTATATCATCGACGCGCCGGGTCGTTCCCAACCGCTGCTGCGCGTGGAGGTGCGCCATGACCAGACGCTGCAATCACCTGGATTTCGTCAAGACCGATCGCCCGCTCAGCCGCGGCTGCGAAGAATGCATCAAGCTGGGCGATACCTGGGTGCACCTGCGGCTGTGCCGCACCTGCGGCAACGTGGGCTGCTGCGACGACTCGAAGAACAAGCACGCGACCAAACATTTCCATGCCACCCGGCATCCGATCATCACCTCGATCGAGCCGGGTGAGCACTGGAGCTGGTGCTTCATCGATGAGCTGGTGATGGAGCTGAAGTGACACCGGAGCCTGTCGCGGTCAACGAGCTGCTGCGCACGCGCCGCAACCAGATGTTCCCGAAGCTCACGGCGGCGCAGATCGCGCGCCTCGAGCACCACGGCGAACGCCGGCAGACGCAAGCCGGAGAAATCCTGTATGAACCCGGCGACCGGCCGCGCAAATTCTTCGTCGTGATTGCCGGCGACATCGAGCTGTATGTCGCGCAACGCGGCGGCTACGAGCTGTTCTATACGCTGCTGCCGGGCGATTTCACCGGCGAGATGAATGCGCTGCGCGGCAGCGCCGGCATGGTACGCGGCCGCGCCGGCCACGACGGCACGCTGATCGCCATCGACATCGAGCGCTTGCGCCTCATCGTGCAGACCGACGCCGAGCTGAGCGAGCTGTTCATGCGGGCGTTCATTCTGCGCCGCATGGGGCTGCTGTCGGAGCACAGCTGCGACGTGGTGCTGATCGGCTCCGGCCATTCAGCCGACACGCTGCGGCTGAACGAATTCCTTACCCGCAATACCATCCCGTTCGCCATGTTCGACATCGCAACCGACGCCGATGCGCAGACGGTGCTGGAACGCTTTCACGTACCACCCGAGGACGTGCCGGTGGTCATCTGCCGCGGCGAGCGCGTGCTCAAGAATCCAAGCAATTTCGAAGTCGCGGCCTGCCTGAGCGTCAATCCACAGATCGATGAGTCGCGGGTGCACGATCTGCTGATCGTGGGAGCCGGGCCGGCCGGCCTTGCGGCCGCGGTCTACGCTGCCTCCGAGGGCCTGGACGTGCGGCTGGTGGAAACCACCGCGGCCGGCGGACAGGCCGGCACCAGTTCCAAGATCGAGAATTACCTCGGCTTCCCCACCGGCATTTCCGGACTGGCGCTGGCCGGCCGCGCGCTGTCGCAGGCGCAGAAATTCGGCGCCAGTCTCAGCGTCGCCTCGCAGGTGACTGGCCTGCACTGTGACCGCCGGCCGTACGTGCTGGAGCTGGCCGAGGGTGGATCGGTGCGCGCCCACATCGTGCTGATCGCCAGCGGCGCACAGTATCGGGCGCTGGAAATCGACAACCTGCCGCGCTTTCTGGGCGTGGGCATCTACTACGCCGCCACCGCTTTGGAAGCCAAGTTGTGCGGCAACAAGGAAATCGTCATCGTCGGCGGCGGCAACTCGGCCGGCCAGGCCGCGGTGTTTCTGGCCGCCTCCTGCAACCAGGTTCACATCCTGGTGCGCTCGGATGGCCTGGCCGAGAGCATGTCGCGCTACCTGATCCGCCGCATCGAGGAGAGCCCGAACATCACCGTGCACGTGCATACCCAGGTGATCGCGCTGGACGGCGAGCGCGAGCTGCAGCGCATCACCTGGCGCCGCGGCACCGACGGCACCGAGGAGCAGCATGAGATCGGGCACGTATTCCTGATGACCGGGGCGCTGCCAAACACGCGCTGGCTGAACGGCTGTGTCGCGCTCGACGATCGCGGCTTCGTCCGGACCGGGCTGGATCTGCGGCCGGAAGACCTGTCGGCGGCGCACTGGCCGCTGGCGCGCCAGCCGTACCTGCTGGAGACCAATCTGCCGGGAGTTTTCGCGGCCGGCGACGTGCGCTGCGGCAGCGTCAAGCGCGTCGCCGCCGCGGTCGGCGAAGGCTCCAGTTGCGTGCAGTTCGTGCATCGCGCGTTGCGTGAATTCTCCGATGCTGCGCAGGCACAGGCGTAGAGCGATACCGACAAGCTGTGAACCGCATGGCCCGATCATGGCGATGCATTCCGATGGCGCTGCTGCTGGCGGGCGCTGTCGGCGCCGCCGCAGTCGCGCCCCCGAGGGCGCCGCCCGGCGACGAGCTGTCGATCAAGCTGCAGCAACAGCCCTGGACCGGCGATCTCGACGGCATGATCGCGCGGCGCTACATCCGGGTCCTGGTGCCCTACAGCCGCACCTTGTATTTCGTCGACCTGGGCGGCACGCAGCGCGGAATGAGCTATGACTTCATGCGCGCCTTCGAGGACGATTTCAACAACAAGCTCGGGCGCGGCGATCTGCGCATCCACGTGGTGTTCATTCCGGTGTCGCGCGCGCACCTGCTGCCGCTGCTGCTGGCCGGAGAGGGCGACGTCGCCGCCGCCAACCTCACCATCACGCCGGAACGCAGCAAGATCGTGGATTTTGCAGCTCCTGCGGCCCGTGATGTAAAGGAACTGATCGTCACCGGACCCGCAGCGGCGCCGCTGGCAAAGCTCGACGATCTGGCGGGCAAGGAGCTCTACGTCAGTCGCGCGACCAGCTACTACGAGAATCTTATGGCGCTCAACCAGAGTTTCCGCCAGCGCGGACTTGCGCCCATGAGGCTGCGCGAGGCGCCGGGCAATTTCGAGACCGAGGACGTGCTGGAAATGGCCAACGCCGGCCTGGTGAACATCGTGGTCGCCGATGGCTATATCGCCAAGCTGTGGCAACGGGTCTACCCCAACATCCGGGTGCGCGAGGACCTGGTGATACATCAGAACGGCGACATCGCGTTCGCCATCCGCAAGGGCTGTCCGCAGCTCAAGCGCGCACTGGATGCCTTCACCGTCACGCACGGTCAGGGCACGGAATTCGGCAACGTGACGCTGCAGAAATATCTGGGGCAGACGCGCTGGGTCCAGAATGCCACCTCCGAGCAGGAGCTGAAGAAATTCAACCTGCTGGTGGACCTGTTTCAGAAATACGGCAAACAATATGACATCGACTGGCTGCTGATGGCGGCGCAGGGCTATCAGGAGTCGCAGCTCGATCAGGGCCGGCATAGCGCGGCCGGCGCCATCGGCATCATGCAGGTGATGCCGGCGACCGCCGACAAGATGCAGGTCGGCGATGTCACGCAGCTGGAGCCCAACATCCACGCCGGCGTGAAATACATCCGCTACATCGTCGATCAGTACTATGAGAGCGAACCGATGGACAGCTTGAACAAGGTGCTGTTCGCGTTTGCAGCCTATAACGCCGGTCCGGCCCGCATCAGATCGCTGCGCACTGAAGCACGCACGCTCGGCTTCGATCCCAATGTCTGGTTCGACAACGTCGAGCGCGTCGCCGCCTATCGCATCGGACGCGAGACCGTGCAGTACGTCGCCAATATCTACAAATATTACATCGCCTACACACTGGTGCAGGACAACGTTGCCCAGAGTCTGAAAGAAAAGCGCTGATGCGGCCGCGCCGCGCGTGCGATCAGCTGCGGTCGGCGCCAAAATTGCGGTCGGCAACCAGGCACAGAATCTCGAACATCATGGTCGCGCCCACCAGCGCGGTGTTGCCGGTCTGGTCATAGGGCGGCGCCACTTCCACGACATCGCCGCCGATGAGGTTCAGGCCGCGCAATCCGCGCAACAGGCGCTGCGCCTCCAGCGTGGTAATGCCCCCGACCTCAGGCGTACCGGTTCCGGGCGCGTACACCGGGTCGAGTCCGTCGACATCGAACGAGATATAGGTGCGTCCGTCACCGACCACCCGGCGCGCCTCCTCGATGACCCGCTCGACTCCCAGATCGGCGAATTCCTCGATAAAGACCACCCGCATGCCGTGCGATTTGGAAAAGTTAATGCCGTCCATGAAGTTCTGGCCACCACGGATACCGATCTGGATGGTGCGCTTGGGGTCCAGAACGCCAGCCTCCACCGCCAGGCGAAACGGGGCGCCGTGGGTGAACTTGGAGCCGTAGAATTCGCCCCAGGTGTCGCAGTGGGCATCGATGTGCACCATGCCGATGGGTGCATCGGCCGCGATCGCCCGGAAGATCGGGTAGGTGATGGAATGGTCGCCGCCGGCGCTGATCGGCAGCACTCCGGCCGCATGCACCTCGCGATAGAACGCCTCGATCTCCTCGACCTGCTTTTCCAGATCGTAGCGATGCGACAGGCGGACGTCGCCGATATCCGCCACCCGGCACAGCTCGTAGGGATTGATGCCCAGTCCGAGGTTGAATGAGCGCATCAGGCTGGATGCGTTGCGGATCTCACGCGGCCCGTGGCGCGCGCCCGGCCGGTTGGTCACGCCCAGATCGGTAGGTACGCCAATCAGGCCGATGTCGACTTTGTCGAGCGTCGCCGCCAGCGGCGCGCGCATGAAGGTCGCGATCTCGGTGTACCGCGGCTGCTTCATCGGGTCGTAGGCAGCGCCGCCGATGAGGTCGGGCCTGGTATAGCTGCTGTCGTTCACGCAACTATTCTATATCTATCGCAGGCCGTCGGGCGCGATAGCCCGCGCTGCTGACGAGCAGGTAAACCACCAGGCTGCCGGCCAGACCTGCGTAGATGGGCAGATCGGAATCCAGGCCGGCCCAGGCTAGCAGCACGACGACCAGGGTACCGCCGACCGCGATCGAGGCCAGAGCGCCCGCGGTGCTGCCGCGCCGCCACAGCATCGCACCGATGACCGGCACCAGCAGTCCGCCGACCAACAGGTCATAGGCCACCGTCAGCGCGGCAATCACGTCGTGCATCGCGCATGACACCGCAGTCATCACCGCGCCCAGGGCCAGCGTGACGACCCGGCTTTGCACGATCGATCCGGCGTTGCCCGCGCCGCGCAGGCGCAGATAGACGTCCTCGAGCAGCACGGTGGAGGCCGCCAGCAGACAGGCACTGGCGGTGGACATGATGGCGGCAAGCGCGGCCGCCAGCACCAGCCCGCGCAGCCCGACGGGCAGCACCGCGTTGACGATCTCGGCGAAGGCGCCGTCCGCGTTGGCCAGCGGCGGCAGGAACACGCGACCCGCGCAGCCGATCAGAGCCCCGGCCAAGGCATAGCACAGACAGTAGACTCCGACGCCGATTCCCCCGGCGCGCGCCACCCTCACGCTGCGGGCGGTGAATACGCGCTGCCAGACATCCTGGCCAATGATGATGCCGAAGAAATACAGCACGAAGAACGATACGATTTTCCCGGTGCCGATGTGGGTGAGCGAGAAGAATCCTGCGGGCAGGCGCGCATGCATGGCCGACAGCCCGCCGGCGTGCAGGATTGCCCCCGGCAGCAGGATGAACAGAATGCCGACGGTTTTGATGACGAACTGAATGATGTCGGTCAGAGTCAGCGACCACATGCCGCCGAGCACCGAATACGCCACCATGACGCCGCTGCTGATGAAAATCGCGGCTGTCCGCGGAATGCCGACGATGACTTCCATCACCGATCCCACCGCAATCGTTGCCGTGACGGCGACCATCAGGTCATAGGCGACCATGACGACGCCGCCGACCACCCGGGCCGATGCGCTGTAGCGCCGCTCCAGCAATTCGGGAACCGTGTAGAGCTTGAGCCCAAGGATGCGCTCGACGAACACCGCGCTCAGCACGATGATTCCAAGGCCGAGCATGAATACGAACCACATGCCCGAGATACCGTACTGGTAGCCGAGCTTCACGCCGCCGACGGTGGATGCGCCGCCCAGCACGATGGCGGCCAGCGTGCCGGAATACAGCCACGGCCCGACCGAGCGACCGGCCACCAGGAACTGATCCTGCGTGGTGGCTTTGCGGCGGGCCCAGAACCCCGCGGCCAGGATGCCGGCCATGTACGCGATGACTATGAGCAGATCGAGCTTGGCCGTCATGGTCCGCTATCAGCCACTGGCGAGCGATGTTCCGATCATGCCACACTGCGGCAACGGGGCTTGTCGCCCCTTGATGCCTGCGCAAACTGATAAAGTCACGCACTCATCATTCACCAACGGCTCCCAATCGAGGGCCGCCGTGCAATCCTCAAGGGCAACGATGCAAAACGGTGCGGGTAGCAGTTCGCTCAGTCGGCGCCAGTTGCTGCGCATGATCGGCGTCACCGCCGGTAATGCCGCCATGTACCAGGCGATGAGCAGCCTGGGGTTTGCCGCGCAATCCCCCTATCGTGGTGCCATCGACCTGCAGGGCGCGCCGCGCGGCGCCTCGGTGCTGATCCTGGGGGCAGGCATGGCCGGCATGACCGCGGCCTATGAACTGCGCAACGCCGGCTATCAGGTGCAGATACTGGAATACAACGCCCGTGCCGGCGGACGCAACTGGAGTCTGCGCGGCGGGGATACCTATACCGAGCTCGGTGGGCTGACGCAGCACTGCGAGTTCGATCAGGACCTGTACATCAACCCGGGCCCGTGGCGAATTCCGTATCACCATCGCGGCCTGCTCCACTACTGCAAGCGGTTGGGTGTGGCGCTGGAAGCGTTCGTGCAGATCAACTACAACGCCTATCTGCACAGCAGCCGCGCCTTCGGTGGCAAGCCGCAGCGTTATCGCGAAATCAAAGCCGATTACCAGGGACACGTGGCGGAGCTGCTGGCCAAGGCCACGAACCAGCACGCGCTGGATGCTTCGGTCAGCAGGGAGGACCAGGAGAAACTGCTGGCGTCGCTTCGCGACTGGGGTGCGCTCGACCGCAACTATGCCTACGTCGCCGGCGACGGCAGCAGCGACCGGCGCGGCTATAAGAAGAAGCCGGGCGGCGGCCTGAGTGCGCGCCCGATCGCTTCCGAACCCATCGGGCTGGGCGACCTGCTCGACTCGAAGCTGTGGCAGGCGATTCCGATCGGCGATTCCTACGACTGGCAGACCACCTTGTTTCAGCCGGTGGGCGGCATGGGCCGGATCGGTGAGGCCTTCGGCCGTGAGCTCGGGCCGCTGATCCGCTACAACGCCCGGGTGACGGACATCCACCAGGATCCGCACGGCGTCAGCGTGCAGTACGAGGACACTCGCAGCCCCGGCTCGAAGCTCTCGGCCAGGTCGGACTGGTGTCTGTGCACCATTCCGCTGTCGATCCTGGCACAGATTCCGATGAATGTCGGCCGGTCGATGGCCGCGGCGATCGCAGCCGTGCCCTATGGCGCCGCGGTCAAGGTGGGCCTGCAGTTCAAACGCCGTTTCTGGGAGGAAGATGACCATATCTATGGCGGGATCAGCTATACCGACCTGCCCATTACCAACATCGGCTACCCAAGCACCGGCTATCACAGCGCCGGCAAAGGGGTGCTGCTGGGGGCCTATATCTTTGGCCTGGATGCGATGGAGTTCACCGCCATGACGCCGGCCGAGCGGGTACAGAAAGCGCTGGATTACGGCAGCCAGATTCATCCGCAATATCGTCAGGAATTCGACCACGGTGTCGCCGTGGCGTGGCACCGTTCACCGTTCACCATGGGCTGCTATGGAATGTGGAATTCCGATACGCGCGCCAGGCACTACGACGATCTATGCCAGATCGATCAGCGTATTGCGCTTGCGGGTGAACATGCCTCGTACCTTGCCGGCTGGCAGGAAGGCGCGATTACCTCGGCGCTCGATGCGGTCGAACGGCTGCATCAGCGCGCCGTGGCGCAGGCAGACAAGGCGTGACGACGCTGTTCAATCGCTCGAGGCGGTGGCGCATGATCACGCTGTTGCTCGCGGCGGGATCTGCGGCAGTGGCGAGCGCGGATGATTCCTCCTTCGCCTCGGTCGCCAGCCTGAGCAATGTCAGCGGCGAAGACATCTACAGCCGCATCTGCCAGGGCTGCCATATGCCGCATGGCGAAGGCGCCGTCGGCGCGGGCCACTACCCCAGACTGGCCGGCGATCCCACGCTGGCGTCCTGGCGCTACGTGGCGCTGACCGTGCTCCAGGGCCGCAATAACATGCCGGCCTTCAGTGCGCCGCCGCAGCTGCAATGGGACGCTCCGACGGTGCACCTGAGCGATGCCCAGGTCGCCGACGTGGTGAATTACGTGCGCAGCCATTTCGGCAACCGCTACCAGGAGCGCGTGACTGCCGACGATGTCGCCAGGTTGCCGCATCCGGCTGCCGGCGCTGCGCCTTGAGATATCGGCCATACCTTTACGGCCAGTGGCCGCGGCGTCAGGGCAGATAGCCGAGCAGTTCGGAGCTGCTCATGACGTGGCAGTAGATCATGTTGATCACTTCAAGCTCATGACGGTGCAGAGCGTCCGACGCCGCGGCACAACCGTCCTCGACCACGATGACCGAGAAGCTTTCGTCGGCGAGGCTGCGCACGGTGGAGGAAATGCACTGGTCGGTGAAAATGCCACAGCACGCCAGCTGCGAGATACCCATATTCGTGAGCATCAGCCTCAGGTTGGTGCCGGTCAGGGCACTGTCGGTGGTCTTGGTCACGACGATTTCGTCGCCCTGCGGGGCAATGTCGGCGACAATCTGCGACTCCCACTCGTCCTTGGGCAGCAGCAGATTGTTCCATCCCGGCAGCTTCTGGCTGAGCGAGCGGTCGCGTCCGTCTGTCGTCTGGCAGGCGATGCGGGCGTACAGGATTTCGTGACCATCGCCGCGGAAGCGGTCCAGCAGGCGCCGGATCGTCGGCAGCACGACCTGCTGCATACGCTCGTGAAACGGCGTCCAGGCGTCAAACGCGTCGCGGGCCGAGGCATCCAGCGTCGCCGGGTCCGGCCGCCGCAGATAGGCGTTCTGCACGTCGATGACCAGCAGCCCGAGCTTGCCGCGCTCGAGCACCGGATCGTCCGGCTCGGGCGCCTGTCGGTAGTAGATAGATCGAAAGGCCGTCTTCCAGCGACTGTAGCGCGGAACTGACATCAGCAATCCAGGTGATCGAATCCTGCGGTGGGCGGCGATCATAACTGGAATGTCATTTGCGGAGCCACGCAGGTCTGGCGAACACCTATGCAGCATCCGGAATTCTTGCGGCGTGGTCAGCATCGCCGAGGGGACCGATTGCGTACTGCTGGTGCAGAGTCGGGCCGCCGACGCCCAGTTTTGGTTCTCGGTAGCGTGGTATTCGTCTGCGTCCCGCCGCCTTGATTGCATCCGCGGCCGGAATATCGTTCCAGCCGGTGCGCTTCCGGCTCCGCTGCGCCGGCTACCGCGTCGCCGTCACCGCCTGCACAGGCTGCGCCTGATCATCGCGCCACTCATTGCGCGGCCGACGATGCCAATCGCGGCACGCTATTGATCGAGCGCAGGTTTGCGCTCGCCGTGACGGCCGCCATGAGCCGGTACCGCCAGCACCGGCCGCCGGAAGAAACGCAAAATGAGCATTGATCCACCGGGCGTTGTGCCGCAAGCACGAGCCCGCTCCGCGCCTTTCGTCGCACGCGCGCAACAGGCGGTCTGCGGGACATGCTTCGCCTTGGATCTTCGGTACGGTCCTTGCAAGTTTCCCGCGAACGACAACAGGGAGATCAAAACGACATGGGATCACGCCCCTGCCACGCCGTGTCAGACGCGGCCATTGCCCGGCGCCTACCGCCGTTGTGGGCTTCACTCCTCGCCGCCGGCCTGCTATCGACGGCCGCTCTGGCCGCCACGCCGCAGACCGCCGACGTCGGCAGCGAGGTCAGCGGCCTGGCAGAGATCACCATCACGGCGGAAAAATACAGTTCCACCATTCAAGAGACGCCGATCAGCATCTCGGCGTTGAGTGGCGACGATCTGTCCGCGGCCGGCATCACCAGCGTCGAGGACGTGGCGAAAGACGTGCCGGGCCTGTCGATGCGTTCGGCGGGTCCCGGTCAGACCGAATACGAAGCACGCGGCCTGGCCTCCAACGGTGGCGCGGCGCCGACGGTCGGCTTCTATCTTGACGAGGTGCCGTTGTCACCGCCGGCACTGGCGCAGGTCGGCAAGGTCGTGATCGACCCGGATCTGTATGACATCACCCGCGTCGAGGTGCTGCGCGGACCCCAGGGCACGCTGTACGGCTCGGGATCCATGGGCGGCACCGTTAAAGTCATCACCAACCAGCCCAAGCTCGACACCTTCGAGGGCTCGGTGCAGGGCACCGCGTCGGGAACCGAGGGCGGCGGTCTCAATGGCGGCGGCAATCTGATGTTCAATATTCCGCTCGGGGATAAGCTGGCGGTGCGCGTGGTCGGTTCCGACAGTTATCGCAGCGGCTGGATCGATCGGGTGGTGTTGAATCCATTTCCGCAGGATCCGCCCGTCAACGGCACTGCGCCGGCCTCGGCCAACCTTCGCGGCAATGTGCTGGCCGCGCCGGTGCAAAGTGTCGATAAGGACGACAACACCGAGTATCTGAACGGCGCTCGCGTTACGGTGCTGTATAAGCCCACCGATGATCTGTCGATGGTCGCGACCGCGCTCTACCAGCATCTGGCCATGAGCGCTTACGACGAATTCGACTCGCCGCCCGGAGCGCATTACCTGGCGCGTTACGAGCCGTTCGACATTCCGGAGCCGATCTCCGACAAGATTCACATCGAGAGTCTGGTGATCACCTGGAATGTCGGCTTCGCCGACCTGACCAGCGCCACCTCCTACTGGGATCGCCAGGAGACGCAGCAGCAGGACGGCTCGGAGTCGATTTCCCTGACCAATGGCACCCCCTATATTCCGAGCCCGTATCAGGAAAACGATCTGTCGCGCCAGTTCAGCCAGGAAATCCGATTGACTTCGAGCAATGACGATCGCCTGCACTGGACCGCAGGCGCGTTCTACAGTGCGCTGACGTCGGTCTGGAACGAATACGGCTCCAGTCCGGACAACACCGGAGGCGTCGATGGGATTTTTTATGCCTCGGTCAATCCCTATCACGTGCAGCAGCTGGCTGCCTTTGCCGACGGCTCCTACAAGTTCACCGACGCCTGGAAGCTGTCCGCGGGAGTGCGCTGGTACAGCTACCAGAGCCGCCAATTCCAGAACGAATGGGGTTCTGACGCCCCGTTTGCCCTGCCCCAGGCAGTGCCGAGCGTGACCCGGCAATCCAACAGCGGCGTCAACCCGCGCGTCAACCTGTCGTACAGTCCGACGCCAGACCTCGACACCTATGTCACGGCGTCCCGAGGATTTCGCCCGGGCGGCGCCAATCAGATATTTCCGCCGCCCGAGCAGCCGCCGCATTGCCAGCCGGCGCCACTCTCGTTTGGTCCGGACAGCGTGTGGGACTACGAGCTCGGCGAGAAAGCCAGATTTCTTAACAACCGGCTGACCATCAACGGCGATCTCTACTACATCGTCTGGAACAACGTACAGGTCACCCCGCTGCTGTCGTGCGGCTATGAGTACGATACCAATGGCGGCAACGGCCGCTCGTTCGGCCCGGAGCTCGAGGTCGATGCGAAGCTCACCGATGAATGGTCGGTGGCCGCGAGCGCCGCCTACACCGATGCCCAGATCACGGATGTCGCCCCGGGCTACAAGTTCTTTGTGCAGAACTATCAGCCACCCGCCGGAGCCGGTGTTGCCACCTGCCTGCCCAGCGCCAGCAGCTGCACCGTGCCGATCTTGAATGTCCCCAAGGAGACGGCGAGCCTGTCGGTGGTGTATTCGACGATCGTGATGGATGGCTATCGGCTGACGGCGCGTGCGAGCGACAACTTCGTGGGTTCCACGGTCGACGAGGCCTATTATTTCGGCATCAAGTTACCGCCCTATAATCTCGCCAATGCGCGCATCGGTCTGTCGAAAGACAAGTGGGACGTGAATCTATTCGTGAATAATCTCACCAATAGAATCGCGGAGCTGACGGCCAACAACACCAGTTTCCAGTTCAACATTCCCGATGTGGTGCGCTATTCGACCAACCAGCCGCGCACCTATGGAACCACGATCGACTACCGCTTCTGATGCCGCGGCAAATATAAGGTGACCGCATGGCGCGCGACCATGCGGCCACCTTAGCCGTTGCCCTCCAGCGCCGCGAGCGACTCCGGCAGCACCTGGCCGCCGTCCACGATCAGGCTCTGGCCGGTGATGTAACCGGCCTCGTCGCTGGCGAAGAACAGCGCCGCATTGGCAACGTCGGTGACCGAGCCCAGGCGGCGCATCGGTACCGATGCCGCCATGCCGCGCAGATACTCATCACCCAGTCCCGCCAGCCCTTCGGTGGCGATGTTGCCCGGCAATATCGCATTGACGGTAATGCCGTAAGGCGCAAGCTCGATGGCCGCGGTTCGCATGAATCCCAGCTGCCCCGCCTTGCTGGCGCCATAGTGAGCCCAGCCCGGATAGCCGGTCACCGGCCCGGTGATGGACGAGGTCAGGATGATGCGGCCGGATTGTTTGCTCTGCATGGCAGCAAGGCAAGCCGACACGGACAGGAAACTGCCTCTAAGATTGGTGCCGATGACCTGATCGAAATCGGCCGCGGTCATCACTCCGAGCCTGGCGGCGGGGAATATCCCGGCGTTGGCACACAGGATGTCGATCGCCCCGAACGCATCGATGGCTGCCTGCGCCATGGCCTGCATATCGGCCGCCCGCGTGACGTCGGCGGCAAAGCCCAGGGCGTCACCGCCTGCGGCGACGATCTCGCCAGCCACCGCCTGTGCATCGGCCAGCTGGCGCGATACCACCAGCAGCCGGCAGCCCTCCAGGCCGAAGCGCAGCGCGATGCCGCGGCCAATCCCTTTGCTGGACCCGGTGACGATGACGCTGCGGCCCTCAAGCGAGCTGAACATGCGGTGCTGCTCCCTGGTTTATTTCTGCCGGTTCATTTCTGCCGGGCCGAGTAATTGCCCGCGCAGCAGCTGCTGCGCGAGCGTCACGGTGCCAGCGGTATAAGCCGCGCCAAACTGGCGCGCAAACGGAATTTCGCTGTGGGAGGCGAGCCAGGCCGTGAGCAGAATGCGCCGCAGGACCACGAAGGTGGGGATCTCCGCGGTTTCCTGCGCGTCCAGCGGCGCGACGTTGCGATAGCCGCGAAGCCATGCCTGCAGCAAGCCCGGCACGATCGGCTCGTGTTCGATGAAGCTGACGGCGGTGGCAAAATCGTAAACGAACCAGCTGAAGCCGCAATCGTCAAAATCGATGATCCGCAGATGCGGACCATCGACCAGCAGATTCGCCAGGCGCAGATCCGCGTGCACCAGCCCGAAGCGGGCAGGCCCCATGCCAAAGCGCTCGATGCGCCGTTGTATGAACTGCAGCGCCTGCTCCAGTACAGCGATGCCCGGCTGGTCCAGGCCGATGCCGGCCCGCCATGGGCCCCAATAGCCGTTCGGGCCGACCATGGCATCCACGTCCCAGCGCTTGCGTTGGAACCCGGGCGGCAGGGTCCAGGATCGCGCGTGGCGGTGCATCCTGGCCGTGAGTTCGCCCAGTCGGATGAACCACTGCACCGCGTCTTTGCCGGCATCCGGCTCCTTTCCGGCCAGCCGCTCGAACGCCACCGCATGGCGCGATGGCCCGCCGGCAGGCGATGGCAGCGTGTGCACCAGCTCACCGTTACTGCCGGGTATCGGGGCCGCGGTTTCCACCACGCCGTCGCGACGCAGCGCGTTGATCCACGCCAATTCCGAACGGATCTCATCGGCCGATGAATAGCCGACCCGATGCACGCGCAGCACCAGATCACGCCCGCTGCGAGGATCGCTGAGCGCGAAGGTGGCGTTTTCCGAAACATTCAGCAGGCTGATCGCGGTCTCCGGCGACAGCTGCCAGCGTTCCAGCGCTCCGGCCACCATCAGCTGCAGGTCGGCAACGACCTCGGGAGCGTATTCGCCGCCCATCCTAGGACGCAGCCGTCAGCACATCATCCAGCGCCGCCAGCAGATGATCGGCATGGGTCACCGAGAAACACAGCGGCGGCCGGATCTTGAGAACCGCGCCCATTCGACCGGCCGCGCCAATCAGCACACGGCGATCGCGCAGGCCGTTGATGATCGCCGTGGCGAGTTCCGGCGCCGCCGATCCATCACGCTCGCGCGCCGTCTCCACCCCGATGTACAGGCCGGCGCCGCGCACATCCGCGATCACCGGGTGACGCGCGGAGAGTTGCAGCAGGCGCTGCCTGAGATAGGCGCCAACGCGCGCGGCGTTGGCCATCAGTTGCTCCTGCTCGATCACCTCCAGCACCGCCATGCCGACCGCGGCTGCGACCGGCGTGCCGCCGCAGGTATTGAAATAGCCGAGCTTGCTGCAGAACGCATCGAGAATTTCCGGCCGCGTGACCACGGCGGCGATCGGCAGGCCATTGCCCATCGGTTTTCCCATGGTGACGATGTCCGGCAGCACGCCATGGCGCTGGAATCCCCACCATGACGAGCCGGTACGGCCGAAGCCGGGCTGCACTTCATCGGCAATCCACACACCCTGGGCGCGGTGCACGATATCGATGGCGGCGGCGAGAAATCCGGGCGGATCGGCGTAGACACCGTCGCTCGAAAAGATGCTGTCGATCAGCAACGCCGAGAATCTGATGCCGCTGCGCTCGAAATCGGCGATCGCCGCGGCCACGTGACCGGCAAAATAATCGGACAGCTCCCCGGCCGGCACACGGCAGGAATCGGGAGCCGGCACCAGGCGAACGCGCGGCGGCGGGGCCGCGTGTCGGAACGAGCTTGGCGACACTTCGCTCACCAGTGCCGTGTTGCCGTGGTAGGCGGCTTCGGTGACGATGACACCTTCGCCGCCGGTGTAATTGGCTGCCAGCCGCAGCGCCAGGTCGTTGCTCTCACTGCCGGTGCAGGTGAACGTGACATTGGACAGGGGCGCCGGCACAGTCGCCAGCAGCCGCTCGGCAAACTCAATGGTGCCCTGGTGCAGATAGCGGTTGTGGATATTGAGTTGACTCAATTGCCGCGTCGCCGCCTCGACCACCCGCGGATGACAATGGCCGACCGAGGGCACGTTGTTGTAGGCGTCGAGATAGGCCACGCCATCGGGATCGTAGAGCCAGCAGCCCTCACCGCGGACGAATTCCAGCGGCCGGTCGTAGAACAGCACCGACGCAGCGCCAAACAGGCTGGCCCGCCGCTGTACGCTCTGCTGCAGTGGCGCGGCCAGATCGGCGGCGTTGTTGATATCGAAGGCGTTGAGCGCAAGAATCGGTTTCATCGCGGCCGCCGCTCTAGGAGTAGTCGGGCAGCGGCGCACCGGCGACAGCCGGGCGAAATCGAATGATCGCCCATGAAGCGAGCACCCATGCCAGCGTGGCATACGGCCACAGATTATTCGGAAATCCCGGTACCGGATAGATATTGCGATACAGCACCCAGATCAGCAGTGCCGGTCCCAATGCGCAGGCCGCGGGCCAGAACCAGCGCTGCTCGCGCAAACCTTCCACCACCTCGGCGCCACCGACGCCGATATAGATCACGATCAGGGCCAGTACGCCGATGGTACTGACGTAGCTGTAGAAGTTGCCGGCACCGACGATGGGTGCCCACAGCACGAACGGCACGATGATCATGATCGCGGCCAGTGAAACCGCCGGCGCCGGTGTACCGTGCTGCGGATGCACGTCGGCCAGTGTGGACGACAGGCCGCCGCGCCCGAGCGCGAACAGGATCCGTCCCGAGGCCGCCAGACCGCCCAGCACGCCGGAGAAGCAACTGGTGGCAGCAGCCAGATCCAGCGCAATGGCCAGCTGCGGCGACGCGTAACGCAGCGCAAGGTCATTGAGCGGTGCTTGCGATGCGCCCAGATCCCTGATGCCCCCTGGCCCGAAGCCGATCACCTCGCAATAGGCGACGAATATAAAGAACAGGCCCGAACCAAGCACGGTGCCGAACAGGGCAATGGGGATATTGCGCCGCGGATTGATGGTCTCCTCGCCCAGCGTCGCGGCACCCTCGAAGCCTGCAAAACACAGGATGCTGTACACCATGCCGAAGCCCAGACCGGTCCAGCCGCCGAAATCCCTGGCCGGCCGCCAGCTGCTCACGCTGCGCTCCAGGCCCGGGTGCACGTGCTGCAGGATGATGATGCACAGCGCGAGGATGCCGATCATCGCGGCCGCCTCCAGGCCCAGCATCAGCCGGCTGGCCAGCCTCATGTCGCGAAAGGCGAGCCACCAGGCGAGCAGCATCGAGGCGCCACCGATCACGATCCACAACGGACCGGGTTTGAAGCCGATATCGGTGAGCGCTGCGCTGGTGAAACTGCCGACCAGCGCGGCGAATCCGGTGGCAAAGCCGAGGTAGGTCAGCAGCAGCGTCCAGCCGGCAATGAATCCCATCCGGGTGCCGAAGGTATGCGCGATATAGGCATAGGCGGAACCGGCATGGGCGACGCGGTGGGTGAATGACATGAACGACAGCGCGACCAGTGTCATGGCGACGGTGCCGATCGCGAACGTCAGCGGCGCGGCCGGCCCCGCCGCCTGCACCACCAGAGTGATATTGAAAGCCGCAGTGACCGTCGGTGAAACGACGGCAAGAGACAGGCTGATGGCCTCAGGCAGATTCAGGCGCAGGATCAGTCTTGCCATGGATCTCCGATCGGCGGGCGTGCCGGAGCGAATTCAGTATGTCACCACATCATCAAGCGAGCCACCTCCACATTGGACACCAAACCGGCGCTCAATCGATATGGAATAACACGGCCCGCAGTTGCCAGGCGCGTGTCGTGCACTCAAGGAGCGCAACGCGCTGCCCAACACTGCACCAATCCGGTTCGCGCGCTCGATCAACTTTTACCGGCCATCACCGGAACCGCTCGTCGATCGGCAGGTCGAGTGCAAACGCCTGCCGGTTGGTCTCGTTCGCAAGACCGACGATCGCCACCAGCTCCGCATGCTGTTGCGGCGTCATGCCCTTCTGCCTGGCGGCAAAGCCATGCGAGGCGATGCAGTAGCGGCAGCCGTTGGTGATGCTCACGGCCATGTAGATCAGCTCCTTGGTCAGCGGGTCCAGCGCGCCCGATCCCATGACTTCCCTGGCATTGGCCCACATGCGCCGCAGCGACGGCGGATGGTGCGCCAGTATCTTCCAGTAGTTGTTGATCCAATCGGTGTTGCGGGTGGCCATGATGTCGTCATATACCGCCCGCACCTCGGCCGAGGCATCGGCGTATTCGATCGGTGTTGCAGTCGCGCTCACAGTCACCCTCTTCCGCCCGTCAGGCGATCGATCTCATCCAGCAGTTCGCGTGTGGTGCGCTGGCGGCAATAGCCGCGATTATTGCGCAACGACCAATCATGCCGCTCGGGCGACAGGGTGACGCAGGCGTCGGTCGGCACGGTCACCAGATAGCCGAGATCGCAGGCGTCGCGCACCGTCGAATCCACGCACTGATCGGTCAGGCATCCGGCCACGATCAGATAGCGGGTGCCTAGATTGCGCAGCACATAGTCGATGTTGGTGGAGATGAACACCGACGACGAGGTCTTGGCAAACACGATCTCGTCCGCACCGGGCGTCAGTTCGCTGACCATCCTCGCGTCCGCCGAACCTTTCGCCACGTTGAAGCCGGTGATCTTGTAATCCAGCGAACGGTCACGGCCATCGGCGGTCAGGCTCTCGATCACCGTGTAAGTGACCTCGATGCCGGCGCGACGGCAGGCCTGCTGCAGCAGCACCATGTTGGGCAGCGCGCTGTGCTTCAGCGTGTGAAAGAAATAGCCAAAGCGCTGCTCCTTCTCGGCCGCCCCGAGATGGGCGTATTCACCGCCATCCCGGCTGCAGTTGTAGGTCTGTACGTCGACCAACAGCAGCGCGGCATGGGCCGGTTCGATCTGGATTTCACGACTCAGGATCTGGCTCACGCGGATGCTCCCATGAAGGCGCGCTCGGCATCGCGCAGCGCCGCGGCTATGCGCCGCGCCCAGTGGACCTGCCCGGCGTCGTCCAGCAGCAGGTCCTGGCGTATTTCGATTTCGACGTGCGGCAGGCCGCGTGCCTCGCCATGGCGCGGAATGGTGTAGTCGGTCGCATCGCTGACGAAATAAGGCTCGTTGTCTGCGATGTGCAGACTGGCGTCACGGCGCAGCATGTCGAGCACCAGGCCGGCAAAGCGGCGGTCACGGTTGTAGAGTATCGCGGCGTGCATCTCGCGCCGCACGCCGCGGAAGATGTTGGTCATGCTGTGCTGGGCTACAAGAATGGTGCGGCGATCCCCAGCCAGCCGTCCATCCAGCAGCGCGCGTATATGATCGTGATAGGGATCGAAGATCTCGCTGCGGCGGGCGGCAACCTGCTGCTCGCTCAGACCGACGTTGCCCGGAATCGCAATCGATTCGCCGACCGTTGGGATCGATGATGCCACGCCGGGGTCGCGATTGCAGTCGATCACCAGGCGCGAATAGTTCTGCGCTACCAGCACTGCACCGAGCTCGGCGGCGACCCGCCGGGCCACCGCCAGGGCGCCGATGTCCCAGGCGATATGCCGCTGCAGCTCCGGGGCCGGCAGGCCGAGATCGCCCAGGCGAGCCGGAATACGCCGGCTCGCATGATCGACCACGATGACGAAATTGGATTGTCCCTGACGTCCGGTTTCGATAACGGCCGGCGGTTCGTCGGCGGCCAGCAGCCGGTAGCCCGCGTCAGCCGCGCTGGCGGCGTTCAAGCTGCGATCAATAGACTTCGGCATAGCGGCGGCAGATCTCCGTCTCGCTCAGATTCTGAAGCCCCTGGATCTCGGCGCGTTTGAACTGCAGGTAGGCCGCCAGCAGCCCGGCGCCGAGCCACTCCGCGGCGGCCTCGCTGGCTTCGAGAAAGCCCAGCGCCGCGGCCAGGCTGTCCGGCAGTGCGGGCGCTGCTGCCGGCTCGATTTGCCGCTGATTACGCACGCCCTCGAGGCCGGCCTGCACCAGCATCGCCAGCGCCAGATAGGGGCTGGCGGTGGCGTCGGCGACGCGATACTCGACGTTGAACTGCCGTGCGCGGTGCGCGTGATCATCGCCGCTCACCGGGCAGATGCGCAGCGCGGCGCCGCGGTCCAGCGGGGCTACATCGGCTTGACTCGGGGCCCATCGATTCGGACGCAGGCGGTAATAGGATGCCACCGATGGCGCGGTCAGTGCGCACAGTGCCGGCAGGTGATGCACAATCCCGGCAACGAATTGGCCTCCCAGTCGCGACAACTGCCATGGCTGCTGCGCATCGTACAGCACTGGCTGGTCGCTGCGATCGCGAAAGCTCCAGTGAATATGAGTGCCGTTGCCGGTGCCGTTCGGCTCGGGTATCGGAGCGTGACTGACCCGGTGCCCGAAGCGAAACGCAACCGCCTGCGCGAGTTCGCGCGTAATCACGGCGTCATCGGCGGCACGCAGCCCGATCGCCGGGGCAGTCGTGACTTCGAACTGGCGCGGTGCATACTCGCACAGGAACGAATCCGGAATCACACCGGCCTGCCGCAGCGCCGCCAGCAGGGCTTCGCCGAATAGTCCCTGGCGACGATAGCCATCAAGCTCATAGGGCTGCGGCGGATGAGCGGCAACGCCGCTATACGTGAACTCCTGCTCGAACGTGGCGAGCAGCCGCAGCCCGGTCTCATGCTCCAGCCGCTGCAGCGCTCGGCGCAGTATCTGCCGCGGACAGAATTCCCACGGCGCGCCGTCCAGCGTGATGATGTCGCCCAGATAGAAATATTCGGTCGCACTGCCATCGAAGGGAACAAACACGCGTGTGGAGGCATCCGGAATCAGAAATACCTCGCCCCTGGTACCGAACGTCGTCGTCTGGATGGGACCGAAGGCGGAGAGGAAAATGTTGGTCGGGGCCAGCCCGACGCCGCGCTTCAGGCGCGTCGACAGATCCGCCGCCGGGAAGCTCTTGCCGCGAAAATGCCCGGACAGGTCGCTGGTCCCGACGAAGACGATCTGTTCGCGCTCCATCAACACACCCTCAGCGGCACGCGCGGGCGGCAGATGATCACACTGGATCGGCCAGCGGGCATGGTCGGGAAGCGTATCATCCTCCGTACATCGAAAGAACATACGACACGCTGAAAACGCCGGCAGCACAAGCCGGTTGCATCAGCGCCCGGATTATCCTTGCTCCAGCGCTGCGGCTGAAATAGCCTTGGCCCACTGCGCGACCAGGGAGCATCCGATGTCTGTGCGAATCCGATTGGGCGTTATGCTGCTGGGAACCATGCTGGCCGCGTCCAGCCCCGCGGCAACATCGGCCGAGACATCGGCGCAGAGCCTGCAGCGGGCGTTCGCGATACTTCAGGGCGCACAGTTCATCGATCTGACCCACGCCTTCGGGCCCACGACGCCGCACTGGAAGGGCTTCGCGCCGGAAACGGTCACTACCCTGTTCACCATTCCCAAGGACGGCTTCCATGCCGAGAGCTTCTGCCACCCGGGACAATGGGGCACCCATGTGGATCCGCCGGCGCATTTTCACGACGGCCTCAAGACCGTGGACCAGATCGATCCGCGGCAGTTCCTGCTGCGCCTGGTGGTGCTCGACGTGCATGCGAAGGTCGCCGGTAACCCCGACTATGTGGTCACGCTGGACGATGTGAAGGCATGGGAATCGCGCCACGGGGCGATACCGGCCGGTGCCTTCGTGGCGCTGCGTACCGACTGGTCGAAGCGCTGGCCGGACGACGCCGCGATGCAAAATACCGACGCCCAGGGAGTCGCGCATTATCCGGGTTGGAGCAAACAGGTGCTGCAGTATCTGTACCAGCGCCGAAAAATCACCGCCTCCGGACACGAGACTACCGATACCGATCCCGGCCTCGCGGTCACCAGGGATGACTATTCGCTGGAGAGCTATGTGCTGGGCACCAATCATTTCCAGATCGAACTGCTGGCCAATCTGGATCAGGTGCCCGAAGCCGGGGCCCTCGTCATGGTGACTTTCCCCAAGCCGGAAAACGGCAGCGGCTTTCCGGCGCGCGTGATCGCCCTGGTACCGAAGCACTGAATCGGCAATCCGGGAAAATCCGATGAACGCCGCTTTGCTAAATCAGGCGGGAAATGCCACGCCGGAGATGCGCGCACACGCTGCCAGCAGCCGCTGCTGAACCTCCGGGTCCGACGCTGCGGGATGGGCGGCGCGGCGCTGCAGGTGGTAGAAATACTGACCGGTCACGAGCGCCGCCGCGTCGTCACTGGTGGCGAGCCACACCTGGGTACGCGGTGCCGCCTCCAGGTCGTCGGGCGCTCCGGGACCGCCCATCTTGGTGGCCACCCAGCCGGGTTCCAGCGCATTGGACAGCACGTCGGGCCACTGCCTGGCGAGCGCAAACGCAAGGATCACATCATGCAGTTTCGACTCCGCGTAGGCGCTCGACCCGTTCCATCGCCGCGCGCTCCACGTCAGGTCGGTTAAGTCGGCATCAGCGCCCCGGTGCATGCCGGAGCTCAGGTACACCAATCTCCTGGGTTTGTCGATCCGCGCGCTGAGTATGTAGGGCGCGAGGGTATTGACGGCGAATACCGCGGGCAGCCCGTCGACCGTGTCGCCACGGCCGCGCTCGCGGTAGCCGATGCCGGCGTTATGTATCACTGCATCGAACACTCCAAGCCGGTTTACCTGTTCGGCCACCCCGCAGGTCGACTTGATGCTCGACAGATCGCCGATCACCGCCGCCTCGGCACCCGGAACCGCCGCCAGCGCTTCAGCGGCACGTTCAGCGCTGCGCGCGTGAAGCACCACCCGGTGTCCGGCGTCCACCATCAGCCGCGCCGCCATTTGACCGAGGCCATCGGCGGAACCGGTAACAAAAATGCTCGCCATCGTCATGCTCCGGATTCGAATGCTCAGACGAGGATGATTTTTAACATCTTCGCCTGCGGCTGGCGGGCCTGACATCGCGCGTACCTCGTGGTCTTGCCATGATCACGGCACTGCGGCAAACTGAAGAGTTAGCAGAAAAGTTATAATTTACGCTGCCGCGAGCGCGGATTCATGGAACGAAACAGCAAGCTTTACCGGCCTGAGACGCAACCGCTGCCATCCCGTACCGGGCGCGCCAAAGCCGCGGTGACCGGGCTCATCGTCGTTGGCGGCGCATGAGCACCGGAGCCACCGCACTGCTGCCGATGAGCGTCCTCGACGACGACGCCTGGGACGATCTGCTCAGCTACATCGAGGAGCGGCGTGTCATCCCGATCGTGGGGCCGGAGCTGCTGCAGGTCGCGACAGAACGCGGACCGCGCCTGCTGTACGACTGGCTCGCCGAAAAGCTCGCCGGCCGGCTCAACGTCGACGTGACGCAACTGCCACAGCCCTACACACTCAACGATGTGGTGTGCTGGTTCCTCGGCGCCCGCGGCCGGCGCGAGGAGGCGTATGTACGTCTGCGCGGTATTCTCAAAGACGCATCGTTCGAGCCGCCGCGGGCCCTGCGCCGCCTCGCGGCGATTCCCGAATTCGACCTGTTCGTGTCGACCACTTTTGACCCGCTGCTGGAGGCTGCCATCAACCTGGAGCGCTTCAACGGTTCGGCGTTCACCGAGGTGCTGTCGTATTCACCTAACCGCGTGGTCGATCTGCCCTCGGAACGCGACCGGCTGCAGCGGCCGGTGGTGTATCACCTGTTCGGCCGGCTATCGGCCTCTCCCAACTACGTGATCTCGGATGAGGATCTGCTGGAGTTCATCTGTGCACTGCAGAGCGAACATCTGGCGCCGGAGAAGCTGTTTCACGAGCTGGAGCACAACCATCTGCTGTTCATCGGCAGCAATTTCACCAACTGGCTGGCACGCCTGTTCCTGCGTATGGCCAAGCGCCAGCGGCTGTCCGATCCGCGCGACGTCGGGGAGGTCATGGCCGACGATCACACCAGCGAGGATGAGCGGCTGGTGTCCTTCCTGCAGCAGGTCAGCGTACGCACGCGGATCTATCTGGGCGCGGAACGCTTCGTTGATGAACTGCACGATCGCCTGGCCGCGCGCCGCAAGCCCGCGGTGCCGGCGGCGCGCGGCGACGCGCCGCTGCGCTTCCTTGCGCCCGCCAGGGACATGCCCGACAACGCCGTGTTCGTCAGCTACGCGCGCGAGGATCTGGCGGCCGTACAGCAGATCAAGGCCGGACTGGAAGCCGCCGGCATCACGGTCTGGTTCGACATGGACCGGCTGGAAGTCGGCGACGACTACGACCGCAAGATCCAGCGCAACATTGCGCGCTGCTCCTATTTCATACCGGTGGTCTCGGCGACCACCCAACGGCGGCTGGAGGGCTACTTCCGCCGCGAATGGAGCTACGCCATCGATCGCGCCCGCAACATGGCCGATGGCGCGCTGTTCATCCTGCCGGTGACGATCGACGCCACCGGCGCGGCCGAAGCCCTGGTGCCGGACAAATTCAAGGCGCTGCATTTCACGCAGTTGGCCGGCGGTGTCGTGCCGTCGGAATTTACCCAACGACTGAGCGACTTCATGCGGGCGCGTCAACAGTGAACGCCGTTCCAGACAATGCAGCCACGGCCGATCTGGGCGCCGCCGCGGTCGATGAGCGCAACCCGTGGCTTGGCCTGGCCTCGTTCACCGAGGAGACGCGCGCCTATTTCTACGGTCGCGAAGAAGAGGTCGCAGAGCTTGCGCGGCGCGTGCAGCGCAAGCTGTTGACGGTGCTGTTTGGTCAATCGGGACTGGGCAAGACCTCCATCCTGCGCGCCGGCCTGGTGCCGCGCCTGCGCGGCCAGGGTTACTGTCCGGTGTACGTGCGCGTCGACTACGCGCGCGATGCTCCCGAGCCCACCGAGCAGATCAAGCAGGCCATTGCCCGCAGCGCCAGGCGCGCCGGTGAGTGGACCCAGGTCGGCGTCGCCGCCGAGGGCGAGTCGCTGTGGGAGTACCTGCACCATCGCGACGACGTGCTGCGCGACGAGTCCGGCAATGCCCTGATTCCGCTGCTGATCTTCGATCAGTTCGAGGAGATCTTCACCCTCGCCCAGAGCGATGACTTCGGTCGTGCGCGCGCGGCGCGCTTCATCGCCGACCTGGCCGATCTGGTCGAGAACCGTGCGCCCAAGTCGCTCGAGGCCAAGCTCGACGCTGACGATTCACTGGCCGAACGCTTCGACTTTGCGCGCAGCGACTATCGGGTGCTGCTGTCGCTGCGCGAGGACTACCTGGCGCCGCTGGAAGGGCTCAAGGCGGCGATGCCCAGCATCACGCAGAATCGCCTGCGGCTGGCGCCGATGACCGGCACGCAGGCGCTGACCGCGGTCATGCGGCCGGGCAAAGGGCTGGTGTCGGAGGAAGTGGCGGCCGCGATCGTGCGTTTCGTCGCTGGCGGCGGTGAACTCGCCAACGCCGAGGTCGAGCCGTCGTTGCTGAGCCTGATCTGCCGCGAGCTCAACGATGCGCGCATCGCCCAGGGGCGCGATGAGATCTCGCTCGATCTGCTCGCCGGCTCGCACGCCAGCATCCTCAGCAACTTTTACGAACGCGCCCTGGCCGACCAGTCGCCGGCAGTGCGCCGCATCATCGAGGATGAACTGCTGACCGCCTCAGGCTTTCGCGAGAACATCGCCGAAGAGCGGCTGGTCAGCAGCCTTACGGCCGCGGGCGCGGCCCCCAATACGCTCGCCGTGCTGGTGAATCGTCGGTTACTGCGCATTGAGGAGCGCCTCGACGTGCGGCGGGTGGAGCTCACGCATGACGTGCTGTGCGGGGTCGTCAAGGCGAGCCGCGATGAGCGCCGTGAGCGCGAGAAGGGCGAGGCGACCGAACGCCTGCTGGCCGAGCAGCGCGAGCGTGAGCTGGCGGCGCGGCGGGCGCTGGTGCGTGCGCGCAAGGTCGCCAGCGTGTGCGCGGTGCTGGCGATCGGAGCGGTGCTCGCCGCCCTGCTGGCATACCTCAGTACGCAGCGCGCGCATCGGGCCGAACGCGTTGCCCAGCAGACCCGCGCGGCAGCGCAACAGGCGCGCGTCCAGGCGGAACAGTTGCTCGGCTATCTGACCGACGATTTTGCACGCGAGCTGGAGGGTTCCGGTCGACTGGATGTCGCGGCAAACCTGGCCGGGCGCGAGATCGAGTATTTCCACGCCCTGCCGGCCGAGCTCAAAGGAGTGGAAACAACGCGCAACGGCGCCATGGCGCTGCTGCAATACGCCCGCGCGAAGCGCACGCTGGGGGATTTGAGCGGCGCGATTGTGGCCGAGACCGAAGGCCTGCAGCTGCTCGAGCAATTGCGCCAGGCCGGCGATACCTCGGAGGCGACCACCATAGCCCTGGCTCACGGTATCTCGATCAAGGCGCGCATCCTGGCCAACCAGCAGGACCCGCAAGCGCTGCCTACCGGCCAGAGCGCGGTCGATCTGCTGCAGCCGATCGCGGAGAAGGCCAATGCCTCGAACGCGGCGCGACGCAGCTATGTCGAAGCGCTGTTCTTTCTCGGCTACCTGCAGCAGCAGGATCAGACCGCGAGCGACAAGGCCGTGGCCACGCTGACGCATGCGATGCAGCTGGCGGCGCAACTCGGCGGCCTGGACCTCTCGGACCTAAGCATGGCGGCGATGTATGCTGAAAGCGGCGCCTGGGGATCGGCGGCACTCATCAACTTGGGCCGCGGCCAGGACGCCCGCAAGATGGCGCAGGACGCCGGCGTCATTGCGGATAAGATTCTCGAGCTGCGCCCGGGTCATCGCATCGCATTGCACGCGCTGGAAATCATGCAATCGGGCCTGGCCGAGCTGTCGATGAGCGAACTGCGTCCCACGGAAGCGCTGGCCATCGGCCGGCGCGGTGAAGCGACCGCTCAGGCACTGGTGACCCTCGATCCCGGGAACACGGTCTCGTTCAACAATCTCGCATCGGTCCGCATGGATCTTGGGGAGGCCAGTTGGGCCGCTGGCGAGCCACGCGAATCGCTCGAGTACTATCAGAAGGCGGTCGCGGACATGCGGCATGCCTCGAACGCCGGCGCCGAATTTGAGTTGAACCAGCTGTATCCGCTGTCGACCATTGCCAACCGACAGGCCGACCTCGGTGACATGGTTGCCGCCGAGACCGCGGTGAACAGCGCCGCGAAATTCGTCGCAACCCTGCACAGTAGCGAACCGCAGGGAAGCGTGGTGCCGCTGTTCGGCGAATGCAGCATGCGGCTCGGTCAGCAAGCCGGCGCCCTATGGCGCGGAGATGCCGCGGCCGCGCGACGCATTGGCGCCGACATAATCGGCCTGGTGCAGGGCATCCAGCCAAATGGCGGCTTTCAGACTTTCTACAGGTATCTGTGCGTATTCTATCCGGACCGTCTGAAGGGCGAAGCCGAGTACCTGCTGGGCGACTACCCGGCAGCGGAGAACAGCCTGCGCGAGGCGCTCGAGGCGCGCAAACACTGGCCGATGGAAACGGACGACCTGCGGCGCGAACAGGCTGAGGTCTCCACCGTGCTGGCGCTGGCCCTCGCCGTCCAGGGACGTGGCGCGGAAGCGCAACAGGTGATCGATCCCATCCTCAAGTTTCAGCGTGAGCTCGCGGCGCGCAATCACGGCGATCAGCAGCAGCACGTCGAGCTGGCGCGTGCGCTGTACGCCAAGGCGCTGATCGACCCGTCGCACCGCACGGCGTTGCTGCAGGAAGCCGCGGGCCTGCTCGATTCCGTGCCGCCACAGATGCAGGCGCTGCATAGCGTTCGCATCTGGCGCGATCGCGTGCACGACGCGCTGCGCGCACCGTCCGCGAGCCGCACGCCGCTGCCCGGACGTCGAGGCGTGGGGTGAACGCGGCCCAAATGCCGCTATATCGCTCGAGCGGGCAACGGGGCTTCTCCAGCGCGCTCAGCGACGACCCGCGCCACGTCAGGGCGCGCAAGTTCGAGCGCGAGGTGCAGGTGCAATTCGCCCCCGAGGCCTGCACGGTGCAGACACCCGAGGGGCTGGTGCATGCCCAGCCCGGCGATGCCATCCTGACCGGCATTGCCGGCGAGCGCTGGCGCGTGTCGCACGCGCGCTTTGGCGAGAAGTACCGGCCGGTGCCCCCCACCCGCGGCGGCGAGGCTGGAACCTATCTGAGCCTGCCCAATCGCATCCTTGCACTGCAGATGACCGCGCCATTCGAGGTACTGCTGGCCGACGGCCAGTCCCGGTTGACCGGCAAGGCCAGTGACTGGCTGGTCGATTATGGCGATGGCAGCCTGGGCGTCGTCTCGCAGGCCATATTCCCCACCACCTACGAAATTGTCGGCTGATCCGCGCATGGCTCTGCACCAAGTCATTCAGCGCCTGTTGCTGGTTGGCGTACGGTTCGAGAGCCTGCCCGCGCCGGCGCAGCCGCGACCCCCGCCGCGGCTGGTGCCGCTGATCGAATCGATCGCGGCGGCCCACCGCAACTTCGATCGCCGTGCGATTTATTTCGGCCACCGCTATCGCAGCGGCTTCTGGGCCATCTATCTGCTCAGCGCCATCGCGGTACTGTGCGCGGTGATGCCGCTGGCGCTCGGGTGGGACAGCACCCAACATGCCATGCATCCGTTCTCTGGACTGTGGGCAGTGGCAGAAGTGCTGGTGATTGGCAGCGTGAGTGCTATCTACTGGCTTGGACACCGGCACGACTGGCAGGGCCAATGGCTGCGCGCGCGCACCACCGCGGAGCTGACCTGGTACCTGCCGCTGATCGCACCGCTGATCGATTTCTCGGCGCCGCAGACGCAGGCCAACTGGTATCTGCGGGTACTGGATCCGGGCCAGCACCTAGGCGGCGCGGACGACGTGGCGGCACTGTGCGCACGCAGTGAGCCACAGGCCCGGGCGCTGCTTGCCCAGGCCTGGTCGGATCCGGAGTTCGTCCAGGATTACGCGCAGTGGACCATCGCTATCCTGCAGGCACAGAAGCACTACCATGCGTGCATCGCCGTACGCCAGCACGCACTGCTGCATCGGGTGCACCGCGTGACCAGCGGCCTGTTCGGTCTGACCGCGCTCGGAGCGATGATGCACCTGCTGCTGCACACGCTATGGCTGACGCTGGTGACGACTTTTTTTCCGGCGCTCGGCGCGTCGCTGCACGGTGCCCTGGCGCAATCCGAAGCCTATCGGCTCGGCGCGACTTCCGAACGGCTGGTGCACGAGCTGCAAGCAGCCATCGATGACATTCGCACCGCGCTCGCCCGATGCTCGGAGGTCAGCGGCGTGGCGGCGCTCAAGGCGTCGGTCGAGGCGGCGATCTCACTGATTGTGGAAGAGCACCAGGACTGGCAAATGCTGGTGCGGCCACATCATCTGCCGCTCGCCTAGACACACAGGCGGATGCTCTGCACCAGCATCAGCGACCTGTCGGCGCACGGGCCGACCAGAATTTCGATCTCGCCCGCTTCCAACACGGGCCGCAGGTCCAGCCCGAGAAACCGCAGCTCCGAGGCGGGGATATATAGAGTCACCGTGCCACTCTCGCCGGGCCGCAGCGTGATCTTGCCGAAGCCTCTGAGCTCCAGCAGCGGTCGCGACACACTCGCGAGCCGGTCGTGGGTAAAGAGAAACACCGTCTCTTGTGCGGCTCGCGCGCCGTCATTGGCAACGTCAACTCGCACCTCGACCCGCTCGCCCGCGCTCACCTCGTGCGGCGACACCCGCAGGTTGGACAGCGTGAAGCGCCCGTAGCTCAGACCGTGACCAAAAGGAAACAGCGGCTCATTCGACACATCGAGATATTTGCTGGTGTATACGTTGTTCGGATCGGCGGGCCGGCCGCTCGGACGCTGGCCGAAGAATATCGGAATCTGCCCCACGGCACGCGGCCAGGTCATCGGCGTGCGGCCGCTCGGTGACACCTGCCCGGTGATGACATCGGCGATCGAATGGCCTGCCTCGCAACCTGGATACCAGACCGCGAGCACCGCGTCCGCCCGTTCGATGAGCCAGGGCACGACCAGCGGGCGCCCCGAGAACAGGATGACGATCACCGGTTTGCCGAGCGCCCGGGCGCGATCGATGACGCTGTGCGCCAACCGACGCTGCTGGCCGGAAAGGTCCAGGTATGCGCGGCTGGCAGCCTCGCCGCTCATCGCGGCGGCTTCGCCCAGGCATAGGATGACCGCATCGGCCGCGCTGCAGATGTCGAGTGCCGTGGCAATACCCGCGATATCGTCGCCCTGGATGGCGACTCCCGATGCGTGCAGCAGCTCACTGCCAGGCAGCGCTGCACGCAGGCCCGCGACTACGCTCACATAGGTCTCGGACTTGCCGGCGAGCGACCACGGGCCACACGTCTGGTCGGCCGCATCGGCCAGCGGACCGATGACGGCGAGGCGGCCTACGGAGCCCGGCACTGGAAGAGCGGCATTGTCGTTCTTGAGCATGACGATGGCGCGCGCGCCAATCTCGCGCGCCAGCCGGCGGCGACGCGCCAGGGCGGCGGCGCTGTCCGCGGTAGCGCCGCGCCGATATGGATGCTCGAACAGACCCAGCCGCACCTTCAGCGTGAGGACGCGGCGCACCGCATCGTCGATCTCAGTCATGCTCACAGCTCCGCGCTGCAGCGCCACTGGCAATCCAAGGCGATAGGCGTTGGCCATCATGTCGATGTCCACACCGGCCTTCAGCGCCAGTGTTGCCGCCTCGGTGAGGTCGGCGGCCACGCCGTGCTGTATGAGTTCGGCGATGGCGTTGTAGTCGCTGACGATGACGCCGTCGAACCCGAGCCGTTCGCGTAGCAGGCCGCGCAGCAGGCCGGCATGCGCCGTCATTGGAATGCCGGCAAGGTCGGTAAACGCAGGCATCACAGCCGCCACCCCGGCGGCGATTGCCGCGGCGAACGGCGGCAGATGCACTTCATGCACGCTGCGCTCGGAGATGTCCACCGAGGCGTAGTCCCGCCCCGCCGTCACCGGTCCATAGGCACAATAGTGTTTGGCCACCGCTGCCACGGCACCTGCGGCGGCAAGATCGCTGCCCTGAAAGCCGCGCACCTTGGCCGCGGCGATCTGCGCACCCAGCCAGGGGTCTTCGCCCGGGCCCTCCGCACTGCGCCCCCAGCGCGGATCGCGCGACACGTCGAGCATCGGGGCGAATGCCATCGCTATGCCGTCGGCGGCGGCCTCGGTAGCCGATTCGCGCGCCGTGAGCTCCCAGGCATCCGGATCGAACAGCGCCGCTTCACCCAGTGGCACTGGAAACAGCGTGCGATGGCCGTGGATGACATCGAACGCGATCAGCAGAGGAATGCCAAGTCTGGATTCCTCGACCGCCAGGCGCTGCATTTCGCGCACCTGGTCGGCACCGAACAGATTGAGCAGATTGCCGATCGCGCCGGCTTTGATGGCATCGGTCGAATCACCAGCGATGACAGGTCCGGTCACCGTGTATCCGGCCGCGGTCATGGTGAGCTGGCCGAGCTTTTCAGCCAGAGTCATGTCTGCGATGAGCCTCCCGATCCGATTCATGTGATCCATCTTCCGCTTCTGGCCACAACATTAGAGCGCATGACGCTTTTTCTATACCCTTCAGGGTCCGGCCGTAGCAAGGTCGAGACGCTTTCGGATAACGTGGGCGATTATGAACGACCGGCGTCCTGTCCCGATGAAACCGTACGCTAACATCGACTGAAAGGCTGCCCGTGGCCAAAATCGACCGATCCTCAGGAACCAGAGCGCGCGCCTCTGCCATCGCCCCGGCGAGCACGTTGCCGGGGCCGGCCGCCCTCGCCCGCCTGCCCAGTGACGAGTTGCTGGAGGCCGTCCAGCGCCAGACTTTCCGTTTCTTCTGGGAGGGGGCAGATCCGAGCACCGGACTTGCGCCGGACCGGCGCGGGACGCACGACCGCCAGATCGAAGGTCCGGTGACGATGGCAGGTTCCGGCTTCGGCATCATGGCACTGCTGGTCGCCGTGGAGCGTGGCTGGATCCTGCGCGACGCCGCGCTGGAGCGTCTGCAGCGCATGCTGGACTTCCTGATTCGCGCACCCTGTTATCACGGCGCCTTCTCGCATTTCATGAATGCCCGCACCGCGGCCACGATCCCCCTGACGCGCAAGGACGATGGCGGGGATCTGGTGGAGACCTCATATCTGTGCATGGGACTGCTGTGTGCGCGGCAGTACTTCGCGCGCAACACCAAGGCGGAAAGGAAGCTGCGGGCCTACATCACCGACCTGTGGGAAGGCGTCGAATGGAGCTGGTACACACAGGGCGGACGCCAGGCGCTGTACTGGCACTGGAGTCCCAACAACGGCTGGTCGATGAATCATGCGATCCGCGGCTGGGACGAATGCCTGATGAGCTACGTGCTGGCGGCCTCCGCCCCCCGCCATGGCATCGATGCGGGCGTCTATCACTATGGATATGCGGCGGGCCGCAATTTTCTGAACGGCAAATCCTACTACGGCATCGAATTGCCGCTGGGGATGCCCTACGGCGGTCCACTCTTCTTCACCCACTATTCGTTCAGCGGACTCGATCCACGCGGTCTTACGGACCGCTACGCCGACTACTGGCAGCAGAACGTCAGCCACGTGCGCATCAACCACGCGCATTGCGTCGCCAATCCGCATCGCTACCGCGGCTATGGGCCGGCCTGCTGGGGTCTGACCGCCAGTGACGACAAACAGGGTTATGCGATGCACGACCCGGTCAACGACAACGGCACCATCTCGCCCACGGCGGCCGTAGCGAGCTTCCCGTATGCACCGCGCGCGGCGATGCGGGCGCTGCGCCATTTCCTCGGCAGCTACGGCGGAAAGCTCTGGGGTCGATACGGGCTCATCGACGCCTTCAGCGAGACCAGGGGCTGGTACGCAGACACCTTCCTGGCCATCGACCAGGGGCCGATCATCCTCATGATCGAGAACTACCGCACCGGCCTGCTGTGGAAGCTGTTCATGAGCGTGCCCGAGGTACAGGCGGGGTTGCGCAAACTCGGCTTTGACAGCCCGCATCTGCACCGACGGACCCGAAGCTGATGGAGCCGCTCGACCTGTGGGTCGATCGGCAATTCCGGCATGCCGCACGCGCCATGCTGTCGAGCGTATCGCCGCTCGGCATCGTCAAGACGCGGCCGGGATTCGGCCAGACCGTGGTACCAAAGTCAGGTTCGATCGTCGCCTCGCCGGTTCTGGCCGCCTACGATCCGGACCCGGACTATTTCTTCCATTGGTTTCGGGATTCTGCGGTCGTCATCGATGCCCTGCGGCTGCTGATGGAGGATGGCAGCGCCGCAACGAACGCACTGGCACAGTTCTCGGACTTCGTGCACTTCGCGCTGTCGCTGCAGAGCCTGGATGGGCGCGAGCTGGTCGCAGCCCCCGGCTGGCGCGCCAGGGCGGCACCCGAGTTCAGCAAATTCCTGCGCAGCGACGCGGATCTCGCCGGCGCACACGGCGAGGCAATCGCCGCCGAAACCAGGGTTAACCCCGACGGCACGCTCGACATCTCGAGCTGGCCGCGCCCGCAGCATGACGGACCCGCGTTACGCGCACTCACCCTGATGCGCTGGCAGCGCAGTGCGCGCTTCGATCCAGGTCTCGCCGCTGCGGTAGCGACGCTGCTGAGCGCCGATCTGGCCTACACGCGAAAGCATTGGCGCGATCCGTGCTTCGACATCTGGGAGGAGGAGCAAGGCCTGCACTATTACACGCTGTGCGTCGCCGGCGCGGCGCTGGAAGCGGGAGCGGCCTGGATGCGGCGCCATGGCGATGCGCGCGAGGCGCAAACGGCCGCTGAGGAAGCCGACACGATTCGTCACATGCTCGATGCTTACTGGTTCGAAGATCAGGGATATTATAAATCGCGCGTACTGGCGTCCGGACAGCGCTCCGCCAAGGAACTCGATATCGCCGTCATTCTGGCCACGGTGCACGGCGCCGGCAGCGGCAGTACCCATTCCGTCCACGACCCGCGGGCGCATGCCACGCTCGCGCAACTGGAAGCGCTGTTCGACGCGAACTATGCGATCAATCGTGACCGCCCGCCCACCCAGGGGCCGGCCATGGGACGTTATGCCGGGGATGTCTATTACTCGGGCGGCGCCTATTATTTCTCCACCCTGGCTGCCGCCGAGTTCTGTTTCCGCGCGGCTGTTGGCGCCGGCGGCGCGCATGAGCTGGTTGGGCGCGGCAACGCTTATCTGGAAACCGTGCGCCGCTACACGCCGCCAAGCGGCGACCTGTCCGAGCAGTTCGACCAGAACACCGGCGTGCAGACCTCGGCCCGGCATCTGGCGTGGAGCTACGCCGCATTCATCTCCTGCATAAGCGCCCGGCGCGCGGTCGCCTGACGATGATCCGCTCAGCCTGCGCTGTAAGGCATCGGGGCCGCGCCGCTCTAGGAAGACGCCCGCTTGCCGCATCGTGCCTGCCAGACTATGGTGTTGAGCGCTAATGGCAGATTCACGCCGCTCTGAGGGAGTGCCCGGCACGACAGCGAATTCGGAACAGGAAGAACTCGCTGCCGCTTCCGATGCCGAGGAGGCTGCCCACGCAGGTCTCGTGCCCCAGATCGGCATGATGACCCGGGCACTGATGGCCTCGCCAGTTGGCAAGACGATCATCTGGCTGCTGGTCGGAATACTGCTGGTGGTCGTGGCTAGCACCTACGGCCAGATCCGGCTCAACCGCTGGAGCAAGCCGTTTTATGACGCCCTGTCGCGCCGCGACTTCAGGGACTTCCTGTATCAGCTGGCGGTGTTCTTTTTCATCGCCGGAATCCTGCTGGTCCTGAACGTAGCGCAGCGCTGGCTGGGCGAGACGCTGAAGCTCAGGCTGCGGGAAGGCATGGTCGGCGATCTGATCAAGCTGTGGATGCTGCCGCGCCGCGCATTCTGGCTTGCCAACGCCGGACCGATCGGCGCCAACCCGGACCAGCGTATGCACGAGGACGCGCGCCACCTGTGCGAGCTATCGGGCGATCTGGGCATCGGTCTGCTGCAGGCCTCGATC
>DATAJH010000097.1:0-7525 GCA_036262215.1 Steroidobacteraceae bacterium | reverse complement strand
CTCGAGAGTGCCTGCCGGCAGCTGGCGCTGTGGCGCGAGGAAGGTATCGCACCCGGCCGTCTGGCGCTGAATGTGTCGGTGCAACAGCTGCGTGCCGGGGACTTCGTGCAGCTGGTAGGCGACACGCTGGCACGCATGGGGCTGCCGCCGCAAATGCTCGAGCTCGAAGTCACCGAGATGGTATTTGCGGAGGAGGACGCGCGCCAGGCGTTGCGCAATCTGGCGGCACTTGGCGTGCGCGTGGCGCTGGATGATTTCGGCACCGGCTACTCGTCGCTGAATTATCTGCGGCAGCATCCGGTGGATGCGATCAAGATCGATCGCACATTCATGAGCGAAGTGCCCGACAATTACCAGGCGACCACGCTGCTGGCGACCATCATCGACATGGCGCATGCGCTCGGCAAACAGGTCGTGGCCGAAGGCGTCGAGACGCTGCCGCAGCTCGATTACCTGCGCGAGCGCAAATGCGATGTGGCGCAGGGCTTCGTGCTCGCCCGGCCGCTGAGCGTCGCCGACGTCACCGAGCGCCTGGCGCAGCGCAGCGGCTCCACGGCGTTGTTGCGACGCGCTGCCGGGTGACGCGCTTCAGCCATATTTGACAGATTCTTGTAGAGAATTCGGACTGGCGTCACAGCATAAAAATGCGGTCATTTCGACCTTGACGTGTCGCCGAAAGGTGTCACACTGAAATCGTGACTTGAAGGGCAAACCTGTCGCAAGACAGGGACGCAAAGCCACCGGTCCCGAAACATGGTAGGGATAGCGGGGTTGCCACAGAGCCGATGACCGCACCTCGTGTCGCGTCGGGCTCGGTGTCAGCCTCACTGCATGTTCTCGGCGTGCCGCAACTTCATTGGGTCATGGGCATCGGGGATTACGTATGCAGCAGGCAAACCTGGCGGAGCACTCCACGGTCGAAACGCGCGGCATGTCATTGCCGGGCGCCGCCCCGTCCAACGCTTTCGTCATCAATCTGTGTTCGTCCACCTCGCCGGTCGCGCTCACGCCACCGGATCACGCCGGGCTGAAGCGTTTTTCGTTTTTTGTATCGCGCCGGCGCGAAGAGTCGCGCGAGCGCTTTCGGTTGCACATGGGCTATTTCGACACCCAGGAAGAAGCCGAGAAGCTGCTCGATATCGTGCGTGAGATCTATCCGGGCGCATGGGCCGGTCTCGCACCGGGCCAGAAGCTGCGCGCCGCAGCCGCGCAGGGCGCTGCGGCTGCAGCACCCGTGGTCGCCACCGAAGTGGCGCCGGCGCAGCTCGATCCGCCGCAGGACTCGACGCCCGCTGCCGCCGCTGCCGTCGCGCCGGCAGCGCCGGTCGCGCAGTCGATCGAACCTCAAATGACCGCACCGCCTGTTGCTGGCGTGGTCGCCGCTGTTGCAGCCGTGCCCGCTACCGATGCGGCGAACGCAGCTGCCGCCGCGCTGGCGCTGGTGCCGGACGAAGGCCGTCGCATACCGGAAAGCCCGCTGCTCAAGCCCGAGAACACTGCGGCTGCCCGCTCATTGCACGAGGTGCGCGCGGCGATCGCTGCACTCGAAGACACCAGCGAGCGGGCGCCGGTGCTGCGTCCGATTCCGGAACTCAAGCCGGCGGAAGCCGCGGCTGAAATCAGCGATCACCGCGTGCTGGCGGTACTGGAACAGGGCGCCGCGTCCGCCACTGCCACCACGGGCACGACGGTTGCGATGGCCATGCCGGTGGCCGCGCTACCCGGCGCGCAAGTGTGGAGCGATGCTGCGGAGCAGGCACAGCCCGCGGCACAGCCGCGGGTTGAAAAGCCGTTCTACGCGGTGCAGTTGATGTGGTCGGTGCAGCCGATGGACATCGCGCAGGTGCCGCAGCTGGCGATATTCAGTGCCTATACGCTCTATGGTGCGGAAGGCAATCGTGACGGGCGGCGCTGGTATGGGCTTCGCCTGGGCTTCTTTACCGATGCGGTCTCAGCCAAGCAGGTCGCGCATTATGTCCGCTCGGAGTTCTCGACCGTGTCGGTGGTTCCGGTGACGGCACGGGAGCGTGAGCGCGCCAAGCTTGCGGCCGGGCGGCCGAGCGCGACCGCGGTCGCTACCGCAAGTGTGCCTGCGACCACCACCGTGACTGCAAAGTTGACGCCGCCGGCTGCGCCGCCGAAGACCGAATTTCAATTCATTGAAGACAAGAGCCAGGCCGCGATACCGGTCGCCAGGCCCGGCAGCGGCAGCCCGCGTCCGTCACGCGCTGCGCCCGGCAAGCGCGCCAAGCTGCGCACGCAGGGCGCGGTCAACGGCCGCGCCAGGACCAAGCCGATGACCCTCGAGGAAACGCTGGAGATTCTAGGCGCCGGAGAACTGAAGATGGACGAGGGGCGTCAACCGCTGATCGACGAATCGATGGAGGCTCACGCGCGAGCCAAGCCGGCCAAGAACAAAGCGTCGCGGCTGGGCCGGCTGTTGGAGCGGCTGTCGGAGCGCATGGGCTCCTAGGACTTGCCGCCAAACAGCCGCGCCAGCTCGGCACGGGCGCGTTCGGCGGCGGCGCTCTCCGGCGCGACATAGGCGGCCGGACGCGGCGCGAAGTAATCACAGAAATTGGCGCGGGTCTTGTCGCTGACTTCCTCGGCGATCGGTTCGCGGCATTTCTTGGCGACATGCTCGTCGTAATCGACGCACATGCGGCACACGTGCAGCTCGGCGCGGCAGCGCGCGCATTCATCGCGCCGCGACAGCGGCAAGGTCAGCGCCGCCAGATCGGCGCCGCATTTCCAGCACACCAGATTGTGGCCCATGGCTCCTTCAGGCTGCGCGCTCGCGCAGGAAGCGCGCCAGTGCCGCGCCAGTATGCGAGCGTGCCCGACGCGCCGCAATTGCCGCCGGCGGCCCGGCCGCGACCACGCGGCCGCCGCCCGCACCGGCCTCCGGTCCGAGGTCGATGATCCAGTCCGCTTCAGCCATGACGTCCAGGTTGTGCTCGATCACCACCACCGAGTGACCGGCATCGACCAGGCGGTGCAGCACCGCGACCAGTTTTTCTACGTCCGCCATGTGCAGTCCCACGGTCGGCTCGTCGAGCACGTACAGCGTGCGTCCGGGGCGGCCCCGCAGCGATTGCGTGAGCCGTGCCAGTTCCGACACCAGCTTGATGCGCTGTGCTTCACCGCCCGAGAGTGTCGGGCTCGGCTGTCCGAGCGTCAGGTAACCCAGGCCTACGTCTGCCAGCAGACGCAGCGGCCGCGCGATGCGCGCATGCGCGGCGAAAAACTCCACCGCCTCCTCGACATTCATCGCCAGCACATCGCCCACGGAGCGTCCGCGCCAATGGATCTCGAGCGTCTCACGGTCGAAGCGCCGGCCGCCACAGCGCTCACACAGCACCTTGACGTCCGGCAGGAAGCTCATCTCGATGGTGCGCGTGCCCGCGCCTTCACAGTCGGGGCAGCGCCCGCCGCTGGTGTTGAATGAAAAGCGGCCGGCGTCGTAGCCGCGCACGCGCGCTTCGCTGGTGCCGGCGAATACCCGACGGATGTCGTCCCAGAAGCCGACATAAGTGGCAGTGCAGGAACGCGGCGTACGGCCGATGGGGGTCTGGTCGACCTCCAGCACGCGCGCGATCTGCTCGACGCCGCGCATTGCCCGGGCGCCGATCAGCGGGGTGCGCGACTTCGAACCCACGAGCGCACGCAGGTTGGTATAGAGCACATCGCGCGCCAGCGACGACTTGCCGGAACCGGATACCCCGGTCACGACCACCAGCCGGCCGAGCGGAATGCGTACGTCGATCTCGCGCAGATTGTGCAGATTGGCGGCATCGATCTCGAGCGCCTCGCTGCGGCTGCTGGTGGCCCGGCGTGGGGTGGCCGGGTGGCGCAGCGGCCGGGCCAGAAACCGTCCGGTGACCGATTCGGGATTGCGCTGCAGTGCCTGCGCGGTGCCAGCGGCCACTACGCGTCCGCCGCGTACGCCGGCGCCGGGACCCAGATCGATGATGTGATCGGCACGGCGAATCGTATCCTCGTCGTGCTCGACCACCACCAGGGTGTTGCCGGCCGTCGCCAGCTGATCGAGCGCGTCGAGCAGCACCGCGTTGTCGCGCGGATGCAGTCCGATCGTCGGCTCGTCGAGTACATAGCACACGCCCTGCAGGTTCGAACCGAGCTGCGCCGCCAGACGGATACGCTGCGCCTCGCCTCCCGAGAGCGTCGGCGCCGCGCGGTCGAGTGCCAGATAGCCCAGGCCCACACGCTCGAGAAACGTAAGCCGGCTGTCGATCTCGGCCAGCGCATCGTGTGCAATCGCGCTCTCGCGCGCGCCGAGCCGCAGCTGCTGGAAAACGCGGCGCAGCTGTCCGATCGGCAGCGCGGTCAGTGCGGCGATCGAGCGTTCGCGAAAGCGCAGATGCAGCGCCACCGGATTGAGTCGTGCGCCGTGGCAAGCCTCGCACGGCTGTGCTGGGTCGGCGTCGGCCACGCTCGCCGACCATTGGGCTTCCTCGCCGGTCTGATCGGCCTCGAAGCTCGCCACGCGCACACCGGTGCCGAAGCAGTGCGGGCACCATCCCTGGCTGGAATTGAACGACAGCAGTCGCGGATCGGGCTCCGGGAAGCCGCGACCGCAGGACGGACAGGCGCGTCGGGCGGAGAAGATCTCGATCTTGCCCGCGGGCGTGAGTGCGTGCGCGACCCCCTTGCCCAGCTCGAGCGCGCTGTCCACCGCAGCGCGCATGGCTGGTTCCTGGCGCGCGCTGCACAGCAGAGTGGCGATCGGCAGCTCGATGTTATGTTCCACGAAACGCTTCAGGCTCGGGAACGGTTCGGTCGCTACAAATTTTCCATCGACCCGCAATTGCGCCACGCCGCGCGCGGCCGCCCAGCGGGCGAGTTCGCGATAATGGCCCTTGCGATGCGCGATCAGCGGCGACAGCAGCTGGATCGATTGGCCGCGATGATTCTTCAGCAGCTGCGCGACGATCGACTCCGCGCTCTGCGGCGCAATCGCGACCTCACAGTCGGGACAGTACTGCGTGCCCAGCCGCACGTAAATCAGGCGCAGGAAGTGGTAGATCTCGGTCAGGGTCGCGACCGTGCTCTTGAGCCCGCCGCGGCTGGCGCGCTGCTCGATGGCCACGGTGGGCGGGATTCCGTAGATGGCATCCAGATCCGGTCGCGCCGCGGGCTGCACGAACTGGCGGGCGTAGGCGTTGAGCGATTCGAGATAGCGACGCTGACCCTCGTTGAACAGGATGTCGAACGCCAGCGTTGATTTGCCGGAACCCGAAACACCGGTGATCACGGTGAAGCGGTCGTGTGGAATCTCGACGTTGACGTTCTTGAGGTTATGCTCGCGGGCTCCCCTTACAACCACGCTGCCTTGTTTGCCGGTCGCGGTGACGTTGCTGTCCGCGACCGCGACCGCAGTGCCGGTATCGGAGCTGTTGGCAGCACGGGCGTAGGTGGTCACCGCTTCGAAGCGCAGCGCCGCCGCACTGGTGGCAGCGGCGTATTGCGCCAGCGCGCGGCCGGTATGCGAGCGCGGCTCGCACATCAGCTCGGCCGGTGTGCCGGTCGCCAGCAGCTCGCCGCCGCGCTCACCGCCCTCGGGCCCAAGATCGATGATCCAGTCGGCCGCGCGGATGACGTCGAGATTGTGCTCGATCACCAGCAGCGAATGCCCGGCCTTGAGCAGCAGGCCGAACGCATGCACCAGCCGCGCGATGTCCTCGAAGTGCAGGCCGGTGGTCGGCTCATCGAAGATCAGCAGCTTGCCGCGCTCGCTGCCGTCGTGGCCTGCGCCGTTACGCGCCTTGCCGCGGCCGAGCGCCGCTGCCGCCAGATGTCCGGCGAGCTTGAGACGCTGCGCCTCGCCGCCCGAGAGCGTCGGCACCGGCTGCCCGAGCCGCACGTAGTCCAGTCCGACATCCACCAGCGGCTGCAGCCGCGCACCCACGCCCGGCTGATCGGCGAAGAACGCCAGCGCCTCGGTGGCGGTCATCGCCAGCACCTCGGCGATATTCGCGCGCCGGCCGTCGGCGCCCTGGATGCGCACTTGCAGCGTCTCGGCGCGATAGCGCGTGCCGCTGCAGTCGCCGCAACGCAGGTAGACATCGGACAGGAACTGCATCTCCACGTGCTCGAAGCCATTGCCGCCGCAGGTCGGGCAGCGGCCATTGCCGGAGTTGAAACTGAAGCTGCCGGCGGTGTATTTGCGCAGCTTCGCCTCAGGCTCGGCGGCAAAGCGTGCGCGGATCTCATCGAAAGCCCCGACGTAGCTGGCCGGATTGGAGCGCGTGGTGCGCCCGATCGGAGCCTGATCGATCAGCACCGCCGCCTCGATCAGCTCGGCGCCCTCGAGCCGGTCGAAGCGGCCGGCCGCTTCGGTCGGCTTGCCGTGCGCCTTCTGCAGTGCCGGGAAAAGCACGTCCTGCACCAGGGTCGATTTGCCGGAGCCCGAAACCCCGGTCAGGCACACCAATCGATGCAGTGGCAGCTGGACATCGATGTGCCTGAGGTTGTGCTCGGCGGCACCAAACAGGCGGATCGCACCGGTCGCAGCGGCTGCTGCCGGCGCGGCGTCGCTGGCGCGCAGCGGCGGCAGGCGTCGACGGCCCGCAAGCCAGGCGCCGGTGGCCGAGTGCGGATGCGCCATGACCTCGGCCGGGGTGCCGTAGCAGACGATGCGGCCGCCATGCTCGCCGGCACCGGGTCCCAGATCAATGATGCGATCGGCCTCGATCATGATCTGCGGGTCGTGCTCGACCACCAGCAGCGTGTTGCCGGCATCGCGCAGCCGTTTCATGACGCCGATCACGCGCCGCATGTCACGCGGGTGCAGCCCGATCGACGGCTCATCGAGCACGAACAGCGTATTGACCAATGAAGTCCCGAGCGCGGTGGTCAGGTTAATGCGCTGCACCTCGCCGCCGGAGAGCGTGCGCGACTGGCGATCGAGAGTGAGATAACCTAAGCCCACGTCGCACAGAAAATTCAGCCGCGTGCGCAGCTCGCCCAGCAGCAGATCGGCGGCCTGATCGAGCGGCGCGGGCAGCGTCAGCTGCGCGAAGAACTCGCGGCAGCGCTCCAGCGACAGCTGCATGACCTGATCGATCGCCAGGCCCGGCTGTACGGCGGCATCACTCGTGGGCGCGTGGGTCGTCGTACCCAGCCGCCACAGCAGCGCATCGGGTTTGAGGCGCGCGCCGTGGCAGGCCGCACACAGCGTATAACTGCGGTATCTGGACAGCAGCACGCGCACATGCATCTTGTAGGCGCGGGTCTCGAGCCAGTCGAAGAAGCGGCGCGCGCCGTACCAGACCTTCTTTTGCCACGGGCCTTCGCCCTCGATCACCCACTGGCGCTCGTGCTCACTCATATCGCGCCACGGCACGGTGGTGGCGATGCCGCGTTTTTTTGCAAAGCGCAGCAGGTCATCCTGACATTCTTCATACGACGGCGTCTGCCACGGACGCACCGCACCCGCGGCCAGCGATTTGCTGTCGTCGGGAACCACCAGGCCGTAGTCGATACCGATCACGCGGCCAAAGCC
>DATAJH010000096.1:0-3849 GCA_036262215.1 Steroidobacteraceae bacterium | reverse complement strand
TCGATATCGACGATCAGCAGCGTGCAGCCCTGCACACTGCCATGACCGATGCGCTGCATCTGCTGATCGAAGCCGCGCCGGTTCAGCAGCCCGGTCAACGGGTCGGTCAGCGCCTGCCCCTGCACCAGCTCCAGCTCGCCGCGCAGCCGCTCGACCTCCTCGGAACTCTTCTTCAGGTGCTCGTGATAGATGCCGGTCTTGACGCGCACCCGGGTGGTCTCGCCGATCAGCGACTCGACCACCTGATGCAGGGCGTCGCGGCCGACTTCCTCGCGCAGCCGCTCACGGTGACCATCCAGCTCATCACCGTAGTGGCGCACTTCCTGGCCGGCCTCGACCGCCACGCCGTCGACATGATTGATCATGCGCGCGATCTCGGCGCGCATCCGCGCCGAGGAGTCGATGTCGCGCATCGCGACGTGGGCGTCGAACAACACCTCGATATCGCGGTCGCTCAGCACCGCGCTCTGTACCAGCCGTGCATCGAGCGCGGCGCGCAAGCCCGGGTTCGAGCCGGCGACATATTCGTACCAGACGCTGTAACTTAAGGGGTGAAAGCCGGCGGAATGCCGCCCCATCAGCGGCAGCACCATCCTCAGCAACTCGGCGGATTGCTCTCGTGTTTCTTTATACCGCATTGCACAAGGACCCCTGCAAGCCACGCGCAGGTGGCTCACTGTGTCGCGCGGATTATCTACACAAAAGTGTCATAGTGATAGGGGAACGCCGGCGGCTTCTAAAGCCTCATAGCGGCGCTAGTCGAACGACGCGCCACTGGCCTCCAGCAGCCGGTAATGCCAGTAATCCAGCTGCGACGCGTCGGCGTAGACATCGACGTCGCTGGTGTACTCGGTGCCGCCGGCCGCGCGGTTGAACCACAGGGTATCGAACCAGGAGAGCGCATCGTTGCTGGCCGGCGCACTGGTCGGCAACTCGGTGATGAAGGCGGCCGCGAGATTCATATCGTCCAGATCGCGGCGACTGAACTCGGCGGTCCCGACCATCAGCCAGGCGCGACCGGCGCTGCGAATGTGGGCAAAACCGGGGCTGAACTGCTCCCCATGGGTGCGGTACCAGCGCACCCGCACCGCGCCATCGCTGGCCGCGACCAGCTCCGAGGCCACTTCGCGGTTTGGAACCCCTGAGCGCTCGTAACCATAGCCGTCCTTACCCGGGTCGAGCAGCACCCGGATGGCCGCGCCGCGCCCGGCGGCATCGAGCAGCGCGCGCACCAGCTCGCGCTGCGACAGGTAGAGCGCCGCGATGTCGATGCTGTCGTGCTTGCCGGTGGCATCGATGCGCTCCACCAGTGCCTCGGCAATCGCCGCTTCGCTGACCACGCGCGCGCGCACCGCATCGCTGCCCGCGGTGCTGGCCACGCTGCGGCGCGCCCGTTCGAGCAGCCGTTGCGAACGCTCCTGCATCGTGCCGCCGCCGGTCCAGCCGGAAAACTGCGCCACCACGAACTCCGACTCGAGCAGCGGTTCGAGCGCAGCGCCCGCCAGATGCAGCGCCGCGGCTGAATGCAGCGCGGCCTCGGCATTGAGCGGCCTGGAAAAGATCAGGCCGGCCAGCCCACCGGCGCCGTCATCGCCGATCAGCAACTGGCGATGGCTGCGCTGATAACCCGGGGTGCGGCCCCACAGTCCCAGCGACACGCCCGAAGGTCCCACGCCAAGCGGGTTGGGCCAGACTCCAGTGGTCGCGACCGGGCTCCACCAACGGCAGCACAGCTGCCAGCTCGCGACAAACGACGCATTCGGCGCGCGCAGGCGGCCGACATCGACCGACACCACGGCGACGCCGGCATCGTGCAGCCGCTCCAGCAGATTCGGCCCGACGTGCAGCCGCACGCTCGCCGGGTCGATCAGCAGCAGCACCTGCAGGCTGGGCTGCTGCTGCCTGGCCTGCAGCAGCGCATCGACCAGTGTCGCGGCGACCGGCGGGGCTGCGCGCAGCCGCGAAGCATTCGGCCCGGCCGCGGGCAGGTCGCCGAACAGTCCGGTGTCGAGCACCAGGAAATCGCGCGCCTGCGCCACCATTTGCAGCAATTCGGCGTCGATCTGCCGCTCGTTCAGCGGCGCGCCGGTGGCATCGGCCGCGGTCAGGTCGCGCAGGAATCGGGTGTCACGCAGCGGCAGGCTCTGCCACGTGCCGGTGATATGCAGCCCCGCGGGCAGAGGTTTTTGCGTCTGCCACAGCAGCAGCGCCACCCAGGCGAGCAGCAACGCTGCGGCCAGCAGGCGCAACAGCCAGGGATACGGAAACGCGCGCATGCGCGCATTGTGCCTGCTGGCGGCGGAAAAGAAGTGAGACGCCCTTGGCGGTCAGGCCGATATCGGGTGTACCGCGGCCGGCGATTCCGGCAGCAGATTGCCAAACGCGGGTCGGCCGGCCTGCTGCGCCTGCAGCAGCTGCAGCAGCTCATCGATACTGCGGGCATGGCCGAACAGCTGCCCCTGGGCAAAATTGCAACGGCTGGCATGCAGGAATTCCAGCTGTCGCACCGACTCGACCCCCTCGGCCACGACTTCCATGCCGAGGCTGTGGCCCATGTCGATGATGGTTCGGACCAGTACCGCGTCCGCAGGATCGTCGGCGGCGTCGCGCACGAATGACTGGTCGATCTTCAGGGTGCCGATGGGGAACTGCTGCAGCGCCGAGAGCGAGGAATAGCCGGTACCGAAATCGTCAATCGACAGATGCAGCCCCATGTCGTGCAGCTGGTTGAGCATCTGCACCGTGCGGCGCGGATCGGCCATCAGGGTGGTCTCGGTGATCTCGAGCTCCAGGTTGCGCGTCGGCACCTCGTGGCGCTCGAATACCGAGCGGCAATTGAGGATGAAGCTCGCCTGCTTGAGCTGCTTGAGCGACAGGTTGAGCGAGATGCGCCCCGGATCGGTGATATGCCGGCGCAGCGCACGGAAATCCATGCACACGCGCTCCAGCACCCATTCGCCGATGGCGCTGATCAGATTGTTCTCCTCGGCGATCGGGATGAACTGCGCCGGCGGAATATCGCCATGGCCCGGCAATCGCCAGCGCAGCAGCGCCTCGGCGCCGACCACGCGGCCGTCGCGCAGATCCACCTTCGGCTGGTAGCGCACCACGAACTCGTCGCGCTCGACCGCGCGGCGCAGCTTGCTCTTGAGCATCAGGCGCTCGACCGCCGCGGCGTTCATCTCCGGCGAATAGAAGGCGTAGGTATTGCCGCCGTTCTGCTTCGAGTAATACATGGCGGCGTCGGCGTTACGGATCAGATCGATCACGTTCTCGGCATCGCGCGGACACAGCGCAATGCCGATGCTGACGGTCAGAAACACTTCCTGCTGATTGATATGGAACGCCTCGCCGGCCGCATGCAGCACCGTGCGGGCGAGTTGCGCGACCTGGCCCCCGGCTTCCTCCGGGTCCTGGCTGACGCTGTCGACGAACAGCGCAAATTCATCTCCGGCCAGGCGCCCCAGCACCGCCTCGGTGTTCAGCACGCGCGTCAGGCGTTCGGTGAGCACCTCGAGTACGCGATCGCCCGAGGCATGGCCGAAGGTGTCGTTGACTTCCTTGAAGCGATCCATGTCCACGTACAGCATGGCCACGCCGTTGCCGCTGCGCCGCGCGCGCGCGATCGCCTGCTGCAACAGGTGCTGGAACTGCATCCGATTGGGGATCTTGGTCAGTGCATCGTAGCGGGCGAGGTAGCGGATACGCCGTTCGGCGCGCTTGCGCTCGGTGATATCGCGCGCCACGTAGATCTCGCCCTCGAATTCCGGATCCTCGGTGGCGACCGTCGAGCCGACGAACGACACCGGGATGGTCTGGCCGGCACGGGTACGCAGCACCGTCTCGCCG
>DATAJH010000095.1:0-18330 GCA_036262215.1 Steroidobacteraceae bacterium | reverse complement strand
CGCTTGGTGTGCAGCAGCGTACCGCCTTCGAATATTGGCTGGGTGACGCCGCCGACCAGGGTCCAGAACGGGCCGCCGGTGCGAAATATCCACGGGAATTCGTCCGCGGTGCCGCCGAGCGTTCCAGTGATTGAGAACTGCGGCAACATTGCGGCGACCGCCACCCCGACCTGCGCGTTCGCGGCGTGCAGTTGAGCCTCGGCGGCGCGCACGTCGGGACGTTGGTCGATGATCTTCGCCGGCAGGCTCAGCGGCAGCTCCGGAGGCAGCTGCAGCGCATCGAGCTCGAAGGTCTCGGGTACCTCCTGGTTCGGCAGGTTGCCCACCAGGGCACGAATCAGGTCGCGCGTCTGCTCAAATTGCTTCTGCAGCGGGGGCAGCAACATCCTGGCCTGCCCCAGGGCCGCTTCCTGTGCCGCGACGTCGATGCGCATGGCGAAGCCGAGCTGGAATTGATCGCGCAGGATCTGCAGGGATTTCTCTTCTGCCGCGATGATCTGCTGCGTCGCCTCGATTTGTGCGCGCAGGGACGCTTCCTGGATGGCCGCAGCGACGACATTGGAGGCCAGCGTGATGTAAGTGGCCTCCAACGCGAAGCGCTGCGCGTCCCTCTGCGCGGCCAGCGATTCCACCTGTCGCCAATTGGCCCCAAAGACGTCGGGCACGAACCCCACCGTGAGCTGGGCGGTATGCAAGTCATAGAAGAAAGGGTGCGTGTGAGGGGAGCTGTTCAGGTTCTGCACGGGGGGCTGGTCGTTGTCGCCGTTGCCCTCTACACCGGGAACATTGTCCAAGGTGAGGTTGCCGGCTATTTTCTGGCGCTCGAAGTCATAGTTCGCGCCAATCGTCGGGAAGAAGTAACCGCGCTGCGCGTAGACGAGCTCCTGTGCTTGAACCAGCGTCGCCTGCGCGGCCGCGATGGTCGGATTGGCTCTGAACGCCCGCTCTACCAGCGCGTTGAGCGCCGGCGACTGGAACAGCTGCCACCATTCAAACGGGATGTCGCGGTTGCTGATCAGATGCTGCGCCTCACCGCCGTGAACTTCGGCGGCAGCGCTTATCTCGGATAACGGTGCGGGAGAGTAACCCGCGTTCGCCGGGGCTTCAGGTTTGTGATAGCGCGGGCCGACGGCGCAACTTGCGGTGAGCGCGACCGATGAGGCGAGCAGGGCTGAGTGAAGCCACTTCATCTTGCGGCCACTTCTTTTCGATTCCACCAACCGCCGCCCAGGGACTGGAACAGCGCGACGGTGTCGCCGTATCGTGTCGCTTGCGCCTGTACGCGGGCTAGCAGCGCCTGCTGATAAGTAGTCTCAGCGTTTAGCAAGATCAGATAATTGACGTATCCGACTTCCATCTGTCGGCGCGTGAGATCGTAAGTCACCTTGGCCGCATTTTCGGTCTCTACGGCACCGGCGAGCGTATCGGCATCGGACAGCGACGCATGCAGCGTATCGGCGACGTTCTGGTAGGCGGTAATCACCGTGCTTTGATATTGAGCTGCGGCCCGCTTCAAGACTGCGCTGGCGGCGCGCTTGGCGTGCAGCAGCGTACCGCCTTCGAATACGGGCTGGGTGACGCCGCCGACCAGCGTCCAGAACGGGCCACCGCTGCTGAACAGCAAGGGGATTTGGGCCGCGTTGCCGCCGAGCGTTCCAGTGATTGAGAACTGCGGCAACATTGCGGCGACCGCAACGCCGACCTGCGCGTTCGCGGCGTGCAGTTGAGCCTCGGCGGCGCGCACATCGGGCCGTTGTTCGATGATCTTCGCCGGCAGACTCAGCGGCAGCTCCGGAGGCAGTTGCAGCGCATCGAGCGCGAAGGTCTCGTCCGTATCGTTCGGCAGATGTCCGATGAGGGCTCGCAGCAGATCACGCGTCTGTTCGAGCTGCTTCTGCAGCGGCGGTAGTGCCGTCTCCGCCTGCGCGAGGGCGGCTTCCTGTGCCGCGACGTCGATGCGCATGGCGAACCCGAGCTGGAATTGATCGCGCAGGATCTGCAGGGATTTCTCGTCTGCCGCGATGATCTGCTGCGTCGCCTCGATTTGTGCGCGCAGGGACGCTTCCTGGAGGGCGGCACCGACGACATTGGAGGCCAGCGTGATGTAAGTGGCCTCCAGCGCGAAGCGCTGCGCGTCCGTCTGCGCAGCCAGCGACTCCACCTGCCGCCGATTGGCGCCGAAGACGTCGGGCACGAACCCAACCGTGAGTCCCGCCGTGTAAAACTGGTAGTAGAGGGGCTCAGCCGGTTGCAGGGGTTGCCCGAGGTTCTCGCCATTGCCCTGGATGCCGAGGGATGAACTTTGAGTGTTGTTGCCGGCTACTTTGACGCGCTCGGCCTGAAAGCCCGCCCCAACACTTGGGTAGTAGAAGCCGCGCTGCGCCCGGACCATCTCTTGTGCCTGGGCCAGCGCCGCCTGCGCTGCCGTGACTGTCGGATTGGTCTTGAAGGCCTGCGCGACCAGCGCGTTGAGCGCCGGCGACTGGAACAGCTGCCACCATTCAAACGGGATATCGCGGTCGCTGATCAGATGCTGCGCCTCACCGCCGTGAACTTCGGCGGCAGCGCTCACCTCGGGTAACGGTGCGGGAGAGTAACCCGCGTTCGCCGGGGCTTCAGGTTTGTGATAGGGCGGCCCGACCGCGCAGCCCGCACTGAGCACGGCGCAGATGACGGGCAGGAGCCGGCTGCAATGGCCACGCATTGTCGAATGATTCTGCGTGGGCACGTCGAGGCGTGACAACTCGGAAAACACACAGTTGTCCGGTGGCCGACTTCCCGCCAATGTCCGTGCCGAGGGCGCCCCCGACACGCGGACGCGGCCAATCACGGTAAGGCGCATAGCGCGCCAACCGGGCAGGAGGAATCGCGATGCACATTCGACAGTCTTCCAAGTGGCGAAAGTGGCACAGCTGGCGGCCGTGGCGCGACCGGCGAGCCGTAAGCGCGGGGATCGTTATCGCGGCGGCGGTGCTGGCTCTTGCCGCTGTGAGCCATCTCAGCGCGCAGGCTGAAAGCGTCGAGAAGCCCAAGGCGGAGGGCACCGTCAAGGCAACCGCTGCCAAGAGTGAGAACACGGTCGTGTTGTCGGATTCCCAGTTGCAGATGATCGATGTCGGTACGGTCTCCGAGTACACGTTTCCGTTGCAGCGTGAGGCGGTCGGCAGCATCGATTTCAACGAGGATATGGAAACGCAGGTGTTCCCGCCGTACCAGGGCCGGATCTCGAAGCTGTTCGCCACGCTCGGCGACAACGTGTCGAAGGGTCAGGCGTTGTTCACGATCGAGAGCCCAGATCTGATTCAGGCCGGATCCGCACTGATCGCTGCGGCGGGAGTTCTGGATCTGACAAGCAAGACGCTCGAGCGGGCGAAACAACTACACGATGTGCAGGGCATTGCCGACAAGGATCTCGAGCTGGCCGTCTCCGACCAGCAGACCGCCGAAGGGGCGCTCAAGGCGGCGCGTGACGGGGTGGCGGTATTCGGCAAGAGTCCGGCAGAAATCGATCGCATGGTCCGGACGCGCGCCATCGATCGGTATCTCGTCGTCCTCAGCCCAGTCAGCGGCCGGGTCACCGCGCGCAATGCCGCGCCGGGCGTGTTCGTGCAGCCGGGCAATACGCCTGCGCCCTATTCGGTCGCGGACATCTCGCGTATCTGGTTGAACGCAAGCGTGACCGAAAGCGATATGCCACTGGTAAAAAAAGGGCAGCAGATTCGCGTCACCGTCATGGCATTCCCGGATCGCGCGTACGAAGGCCGGATCTCGACCGTGGGGTCTACGGTGGATCCGCAGTTGCATCGTGGGCTAGTGCGCGCGGAGATCGATGACCCGAAGCACGAGCTGTTGCCGGGAATGTTTGCCGCCTTCGTCATCGTCACCGGTGATCCGGTCAAGGCGGCTGCGATGCCAGTCGACGGGGTGGTGCGCGAGGGCGACGGTTCGATGACGGTATGGGTGACCGCCGACGGTCATCACTTCACGCAGCGCACGGTCAAGCTCGGTCTGCAGGACGGCGGCTACGACCAGGTGATCGACGGCGTAAGTCCTGGGGAGCGAGTGGTGGTCAAGGGCGCGATCATCCTCGACAACATGGTCAACGGCGGGGAGACCTGACCGGTGCTGAAGGGCCTTCTCGCCTTCGGGCTGACGCGCCGGGCGATCATTGTTCTGGGCCTGCTGGTGTTCATCGGCGCCGGCCTGGCTGCTTTCTCCAGGCTCAACATCGAGGCCTACCCTAATCCTGCGCCGGTGATCCTCGAGATTACCGCGCAGGCGCCTGGGCTCTCGGCCGAGGAGATGGAGCGTTACTACACGGTGCCGATGGAGATCGGTGTCTATTCTACGCCCGGGATCGACAATGTCCGCTCGACCTCATTCTACGGACTGACCTACCTGCGCGTCACCTTCAAATACGGCGTCGACTACTACTTCGCCTACACGCAGATGCTCAACAGTCTGCAACAGAACGTCTCGCTGCCGGGAAACCAGCAGCCGCAGATTCAGCAGTCCAGCCTCATCGGTGAGGTTTATCGCTACACGGTCGAAGGCCCGAAGGATTTCGGCCTCACAAACCTGCGCACGGTGGAGGATTGGATCGTGCTGCGACGGCTGTCGACGATCCCGGGCGTGGTGCAGGTCAACAGCTTTGGGGGTCCGACCAAGGAGTTCGAAGTCGAGGCCGACCTGCACAAATTGGAAGCCTACAACGTCACGCTGCCGCAGCTCGTGAGTGCGCTCGGTAACGCCAATATCAATGTCGGCGGGCGCGAGGTGGCGATCGGCCAGCAGTCGGTCAATATCCGCGGCATCGGCCTCATCGATAGCGGCGGTACCGACGATCTGACCCAGGGCTTCAATGTCGCCGACATCGAGAACATCGTGCTGGCGCAGACCAATGGCGTCCCGGTGCTGGTCAAGGATGTGGCTCGCTGCTACGTCGGGTACGTACCGCGCCTGGGCATCGTCGGGAAGAACCACGACGATGATGTCGCCGCGTCGATCGTCGTCATGGGCCGCACGTACCACACCAACGACGTCGTTCCGCGCATCAGCGCCATGGTCGACGATATGAACCACGACGGCACGTTGCCACCGGGTGTCAAGGTCGTACCGTACTACGATCGCACCAGCCTCGTGAATGTCACGACCCATACCGTGCTGGAAAATCTGATCTTCGGTTGCGTGCTGGTGTTCATCATCCAATGGGTATTTCTGGGTGATCTTCGCAGCGCCGTCATCGTCGGCATCAACATCCCGTTTGCGCTGTTTTTTGCGATTATCCTCCTGGTGCTGCAAGGGGAGGACGCGAACCTGTTGTCGGTCGGCGCGGTGGACTTCGGCATTATCGTCGACTCGGCCGTGATCGTGGTGGAAAACATCTTCCGCAACTTCCAGTCGAAGCCGCACGATCGGCGGGAGCTGCTCGAGAATCTCGCCGAGGGTCGCTATGGCAGCGATCCATCCAATCCGAAGGGTGCCCAGGTGGTTCCCGGATGGAGCGACCGGCTGCGATTGATCATGGTGAGCGTGCTGCAGGTGGATCGCGCGGTATTCTTCTCGGCCACGATCACCGTCGCGGCCTTCGTGCCATTGTTCACGATGCAAGGCGTTGAGGGCCAGATCTTCGGGCCGATGGCTCGCACCTACGGGTACGCGCTCGCCGGTGCGCTGATCGCGACCTTCACGGTAACACCGGTGTTGTCGTCGCTGCTGGTGCCAGAGCACGTCAAGGAAACCGAGACGATGCTGGTGCGGTGGCTGCGCGACGCGTACACCCCGGCGCTGCGTTTCGCGCTGGGGCGGCAAAGACTCGTGGTCGGTGCCGGGGCGGCCTTCCTGCTTGTCGCCGGCCTGCTCGCGACCCAGCTCGGTAGCGAGTTTCTGCCGGCGCTGGAGGAGGGCAATTACTGGATACGCGCGTCATTGCCGCCCAGCATGACGCTGGATTCCGGGACCGAGGCGACGGGCACGATGCGCGAGATCCTGTTAAGTCATCCGGAAGTGGTCAATGTTACTTCGCAACACGGACGGCCGGACAACGGCAGCGATCCCTCTCCATTCTCCAACGTCGAGCTGTTCGCGCCGCTCAAGCCGTTCGGGGAATGGCCGCACGGGCTGACAAAAGAGAAGCTGACCGCGACGTTGCAACGGGAAATGCAGGCGGCACTGCCCGGAGTCACGTTCAATTTCTCGCAAAACATTCAGGACAACATCGAGGAGGCCATCTCAGGCGTCAAGGGCGCGAATTCGGTAAAGATCATCGGGCCCAATCTCGCCGTGCTCGAGGATCTCGCCAGCCAGGTCGAGGCGCAGATGGCACAGGTGCGCGGGGTGGAGGATCTGGGCATCTTTCATGTTCTCGGCCAGCCGAATCTCGATATCAGGATCGACCGTGCGCGGGCGGCGCGCTACGGCCTGAATTCGGGCGACGTCAACACGGTGATTCAGGCGGCGATGGGCGGCGCGGTCGCCTCGCAGGTGCTCGAAGGTGATCGCTCGTTCAATCTGACGGTGCGCCTTGCACCGCGGTATCGCACCAGCATCGAGGCGATCGGCGACATCAAGGTCGGCTACCAGACCAGCTCCGGCGCCAATGCCTACATCCCGCTGCGCGAGCTGGCGACGATGAGCCTGGACACGGGGGCGTCCTACATCTATCACGAGCGCACCCGGCGCGACATTCCGGTCAAGTTCAGCGTCCGCGGCCGTGACCTCGGCAGCACAGTCGCCGAGGTGCAGGAGCGGATCGCACGTTACATCAAAGTGCCGAGCGGTTATCGCATCGATTGGGCCGGAGAGTTTGAAGATCTGAAACTCGCGCAGCGGCGGCTTGCAATCGTGGTGCCGGTCGCACTGTTGCTGATCCTGGTGCTGCTCTATGCGCTGTTCAATTCCCTCAGGGACAGCCTGTTTGCACTCGCCGGCATCCCGTTCGCCGCCGCCGGCGGGGTCATCGCGCTGCTCATCGCCGGCCTGCCATTCAGCATCTCGGCGGCAATCGGCTTCGTGTCGCTGCTCGGCGTGTCGGTGATGCACGGCATCCTGATGTTCACCTACTACAATACTTTGAGGATGGACGGCATGCGTGCCGCAGAGGCGATCTACTACGCGGCCGAACGCCGAATGCGGCCGATGCTCATGACCGCGCTGTCGGCCTGCATAGGGTTGCTCCCCGCCGCACTCTCCCACGGCATCGGCAGCCAGGTGCAACGCCCGCTCGCGACCGTGGTGGTCGGCGGTATGTTGATTGGGCCGATGATGCTCCTGGTCGTTGTGCCGGCGCTGCGCATGCTGATCTCTGGCCAGCGCGATGACGGCGCTCCAGTTTCGGCGGGCAAATTCGGGCATTGATGTTATGAAAGCGACATCTGTCCACCCGGTCCTGTACGCGTTGCTCGTTTGCACTTTCGCGGGCCCGCCGTCCCATGCCGCCGGAGTGGTGGCACCCGGTGGCGAGACCGCAGGAACAACCGAGACGATTCAACGGCAAGACATCGCCGCAACCGCCGGAAACGGCATACGCGGCGCGGCGAACCGCCTCGGTCCAATCAAGGGGCGTGAAACAACCGTGGGGGGTTCAAACGCAGCAAGTACCGCGGTCCGGGCCGCGCAACCGGCGGCATTGCAGCATGAGGAAGCCCACAGCGCGATTTACGGCCGTGGCCCACCGGCCATCGGCGCCACCACGCGCACGCGCACGTATCTGATTCGCAGGCCGGCCGCTGCCGTGCGAGCGGTGCGCGGAAATGGCCACATGAGCACGCTGGCCGCGATACGGCGGCCGTCTTCGGGAGTCGTACCCGGCGCGAATCTGCCGATTGCGAGCCTCAACGCTGCGACCCGTAATGGCGTGATCGGCGGAGTGCGCGCTCCGGGACGCGGCATGATCGGAGGGCCGGCAAACACCCGATCCGTGATCAAGGCGGGCATCGATGGCAGCATGCTGCGGCGTCGATCCTGAGTGCGCCGTCGAGCCTGACATGGGTACCGATCCGGAACGCACCAACGACGGTTCTGGCTGCCTGATGGCGCGACCGCGAAGCTATCAGGGCTCGATCAGGTGACCGGTCGCCGCTTTAATGAGGGCCTGTGTGCGCGTCGGCACGCCGAGCTTCCTGCGCGCGTTGTCGAGGTGAAACTCAACCGTGCGCCGGCTCAGACCCAGGATCTGCCCGATTTCGGAAAAGGTCTTACCACGTGCCGCCCAGGTGAGCGTTTCAAGTTCGCGCTCGCCAAGATCGATGTGCCGGGGCCAGACAGCGCTGCGAGCCACACGCTTGAGCCGCGCTGCGATCACCGCTGCAAGCACGTCAAAGTCAACCGGCTTAGTCACGTAATCGTCGGCGCCGAGCTGCCAGCCCTTGAGCTCGTTGTCGTGATCCGCAAGCGCCGTCAGAAACACAAACGGCATGCGCGCAAATCTCGGCTCCAGTGCCGTCAGGCGCTCGAGCAGATCAAAGCCGGACATCACGGGCATATTGACATCCGCCAGCACCAGATCGGGTGGAGCGCGAATAATGGCATCCAGGCCGTCGCGCGCGTTGTAGGCGACGCCGACGTTGTAGCCCCGATCGCGCAGTTCTTCGGCGATCAGCGCCGCAGTCTCACAATCATCCTCGATGCAGAGAACTCTCGTGCCAGGTGCTTCCATGGCTCCGTCGTATGCGCTATGCGCGGAGTTGTTGCGCCGCTCTCCCAATCGGACAGACGTTAACACTTGCCGTGTTAAGAGAAGATAAAAAAAACTCCGCACGCCGGTATCGAGCAATCACTGGCAGCGACCATCCCGGTGCGCTAGGCTCGCGAGGTCGTGAGTACTTCCCACACTGCGATGAGCCCCCCATGAAACGGTCGCGTTCGATCACGGTGCGACTGTCGCTGGTGTTCCTGTTTCTGTTTCTCGCGGCGATTCTGTTGGGTGCATTCGGCATCGGTAGCCTGAGCTATTTCAACGACGTGTCGTCCCAGGTCCGCGACCGATGGTTGCCGAGTACGGGGTTGCTAGGAGATCTGAACAATCATACCTCCGACTTTCGCGGCATCGAGGCGGCCAGCGTGCTGGCAGCCACCGCCGCCGAGCTTGCTGCCAGCGACACGGAAATGCAGCAGCTCGATCGAAGCATCGCGGCATCGCAGATCAGCTACCGGCAGATCGCGCACGACGCCGATGAAGACGCGCTGTACATGAAGTTTGCGGCGGCATGGGCCGAATATCGGGGTTTGGCAGGAGAGTCGCGCGCGCTCGCGCGCCGCGGCGACCGGGCTCGCGCGATCGCGCTATACAATGCCGAATCGAAGACGACATACGACGCCGCCAGCGACGCACTCGATTCCCTGACCGCCTACAACCTGGTGAGTGCACGAAAAGCCAGCCAGCGCGAGAACGTGGCGTATCAGCGGGCGCGGTGGCTGATCCTGCTGACGATTGGCTTGACGGGGCTTTCCGTCGCCGGCGCGATGGTATACGTGCGGCGCTCGATTTCCGCACCGATTCTCGGGCTGGCCGATCGTATGCACCGACTGGCCGCGAATGATACGGGCATCGAACTGCACAGTACCGAGCGCCACGATGAAATCGGCGAGATGGCGCGCGCGGTTGTGATATTTCGCAGCAACGCCATTGAACTGATGAACAGCCGAATCGGGCTGGAGCAGCAGGCCACGATGCTGCGCGAGAAGCTCGCCGAGGAGCAGCGTCTGATGCTGCTGCAGCGGAACTTCGTCTCAATGGCCTCGCACGAGTTTCGCACGCCCATCACCATCATCGACGCCCATGCGCAGCGACTGATATCGATGAAAGAGCGCCTGACCCCGGGCAACCTGACCGAGCGGGCACGCAAGATCCGCAACGCGGTGCGACGCATGACGCATCTGATCGAAAATCTGATCGACTCGATGCGCGTCATCGACGGCGACGTCAAGCTGTACTTCCATCCATCCAACATCGATATCGCGGCGTTGCTTCACGAGGTGTGCCAATTACAGCGCGAGATCGCGCCGCAGGCGCAGATTCTCGAGGAGTGCCGGTCGCCGGTGCCAGCGCTGGTTGGCGATGCGAGCCTGTTGTTCCAGGTGTTCAGTAATCTCCTGTCGAACTCGATCAAATACTCTCCCGATGGCGGCTTGATCAATGTCCGGCTCGAGGCGGAAGAATCGGGTCTGGTGATATTGGTGCAGGATCGGGGCATCGGTATCCCGGACGCCGATCGCGCTCGACTGTTCGAGCGCTACCATCGTGGAAGCAATGCCGCCGGCATCGTCGGCACCGGCCTCGGCCTTTACTTCGTCAAGACCGTAATTGAGATGCACGGTGGTCAGGTCACGGCAGAGAGCAGAGAAGGCGCAGGCTCGTGCTTCCGAGTGCGATTGCCCTGCAAGCTCCCGGCGCGGGATCAGAGTTTTGGTACCGACGCAGGTTATCGATCTGTCACAAGTCGAGTCATCGTGGCTTGACAGGCACGGCGCGGGCGAGGGTCGCCCAGGCCGGCTTATCCGGCAGCGGCCACGAGCGGGGAATCGGCCGACGCATCATCGAAGCGAGACACATTGACGTGTTTCTTAACAACTTTCGGTCTAGGCGCCACCAAGTCGAATCACCTATAAACATGGACATCGGCCGGTCGACGATCTCGTTTGGTAGCGGAATCTGCTTATTGAATTCGGACGCGGAAAGAGTATCCGTTCATTGGGTTGGGAGTGGGAAAAGCAAATGAAAAATAGAAAGTGGCTGCATGCGTTGCTGGTTTCGGCTCTGACGACCGGGCTGGCGATGCCGATACTCCGGGCTGCCGAACCAGCCGCACCAGTGCGCGTCAGCCCGCAGACATCGTATGGAGCGATCGTCGGCGTCCTGACGGACTCGGCGAAGCTTCCGGTCGCACGGGCGACGGTGACGGCGGTAAAAGCCGACGGCACCGCGATTCGAGCAGCAGTGTCGGGGACCGACGGCGTCTATTCCTTTTCCGATCTGTCACCAGGCGCGTGGTCGATCAGCGCGAAGGTCGACGGCTACCCGGAGGCGGTGGCGCCGGAATTGATCGTTGTCGCGAGCAAGTCCACCCGCTATGACATCGTGATGAATGTTCCCGCCACGGCACCCGCTCCGGCCGCCGCGGCCCCCGCTCCCGCCATGGTGGCGGCGGCCGCTCCCGTACCGACCATACCCCTGGGCCTGCAGGCGCCTGAGCCCGGCCCCGAAGTCGATAACGAGACGCCGTTTGCGTTCGCGGACTTTACCTGGATGAACGCCACCCCGCGCAACAAGGCGCCGGCGTTCGATACGAAATTTTTCACGCCCGATATCCGGCTGGACGTGAACTACATGTGGGACAACAACCACCCGCAGGACCACACGATCGTCGGGGCGACCGAGTCGTTCCGCTCCGGCGAATTCCAGGTGGAGCAGATCAGCTTTGGCGGCGATCTGCACTGGGAAAATGTCAGGGGCCGCATCCTTACCATGTTCGGCCTGTTTGGCACTACGACGCCGCGCAACGACGCGAGTTCCGGCAACATCGGGGGAATCGGGCAGTGGGACCTGCAGGATGCCTACAAGTACGTGTCGGAAGCCAATGCCGGCTATCACTGGGACGTGAATCACGGGCTCAATGTCGACGCGGGAATTTTCGTCTCGTATATCGGGCTGTTCAGTTACTACAACTTCGACAACTGGACCTATCAGCCGTCCTATGTGTCATCCAATACGCCGTGGTTCTTTAACGGCGTGCGAATCCAGTGGTTTCCGACTAACAAGCTGAAGATCGAGCCGTGGATCATCAACGGCTGGCAGTCCTACGCCAGGTTCAACGGCCATATAGGCTTAGGCGGCCAGATACTCTGGCAGCCGACCGGATCGTTCAAGCTGGTGCTCAACAACTACGGCGTCGGGGAAGATAATCTGCAGAATTATCCGCCCGGGGAGCTCATCAACGGAGTGCCGGTTAATTTCGCCAAGACGAGCCGCTTTCACACCGACGATAGCGTCGAGGTGAAATACTACGATAATCACGACAACGGTAATGGCATATCCAAGATGGCCTTCACCTTCACGGCGGATGCGGGCTGCCAGTACGGTGGCGGCATCACCTGCACGCACGGGGTCAATAAAAGCAACTTTCTCGGCGCCATGGCCTACAACCGCTGGTGGTTCCACAACGACCTTTACGCGATCACAGTGGGCGGCGGCTTCATGAATAATCCGGGGCGCTATCTGACCCTGCTGCCGCCGATCAACGGCGCGAGCGCGTCAACCGGTACGCCGTACTTCACCGAAAATCCCGGACAGGGCGCCTTCATGTACGATGGGACCATAAATTTCCAGTACATGCCCAAAGACTGGATCACCTGGTGGTCGGAGGTGGGATACCGTCATTCGAACATTCCCTACTTCGCGGGCACCGGCGGTGTCACTCCTCCCTATGGCAACAACGGCTCGCCGGCAGCCTTTACCTGCAATTCGGGCTCCTCATCTGGAACCAACTCGCTGACGCAAGCGACTGCCGCGTGTGCCGGCAACGGCGGCGTCTGGTTCCCGGATCTTCGCGACGAGGAGTTCAAGATATCATTCGGCATCATGGTCAAGTTCTAGCGGCCGGCCGGCGCTAGTCCCGCGCAGTGCGATCAGCTCTGCGATGGGCGGCGCTGCCCTTTGAGCACGTCCTGTACTTGCGCCAGACGGCGCGCCGCGTCGTCGGCATCGCCGTCACTGCAGGCGCTGGCGATCAGCCGCAACTGTTCCTTCATCCAGCTCGCCTGTCCGGCGGTGAATTCCGAGCCATCGGGCGCGAATACCCGCATCTGGCCGGCCTTGTCGGTACGCAGTGAGCCGACAAAGCGCTCACATTGGTGCAGTGACGTGATCAGTTTGACGTCGCAGCCGACGCTGCCGGCCGCGTACGCGCTCGAGCCCAGCAACAGGGCCATGCCCGCCTGCACCCGTGCTTTGTTACCGATCACGGTCGCCCGGAAAGCACGGCAGCGGTTCGCAAATTCGAGTCATTCAACCAGGACATGCGCCTGGCGTCCCCGGGTCGTATGAGGTGCGCTAGCTTTGCGCATCGCGGTGGCTGCGCCTAGACGGAAGTGCGTTAAAAAATGCGGCGCGCCGGGTTGTGCGTGCCCTGTTGTCGGCGAGCGGTTAGTCGCTGGAGTGCATGTCGATGTCGACATCATCGCGTTGCGAGTCGACCACCAGTCGATAACCCACGCCGGGCTCGGTCACGATGTGGGTCGGACGCGTGGGATTGCGCTCGAGTTTCTTGCGCAGGGTGGTGATGAATACGCGCAGTGAGCGCGTGTCGGCGCGGTTGGGCCCCCACACCTCCTTCATGAGCTGCGAGTGCGTGACGACTCTGTCACGGTTGCGGGCTAGGGTCTCGAGGATGCGATGTTCGAGCGGCGTGAGCCGCACTTCTCCACCGCCGCGCAGCTGCACCACGCGGCGTGACAGGTCAATCGAGAGGTCACTGAATTCCAGGATGCCGGTCGGCTCTTCACCGCGCACGTGGCGCCGCAGCGCGGCGCGCGCACGGGCCAGCAGTTCCGGCGCACTGAACGGCTTCAGCACATAGTCGTCGGCGCCGGCCTCGAAGGCCGCAAGCCGTTGCGCCTCGGCAGTCCGTGCCGACAGCACGATGATCGGCATTGGCGACCAGGTACGGATAGATCTTATGAGCTCGATGCCGTCGAAGTCGGGCAGTCCGAGATCGACGATCGAAAGGTCGGGACGCTGCGAGCGCGCATCGCGCTCGCCTCGGGCGCAGCTGTCGGCGACGACGACGCGAAAACCGTTGGCTTCGAACATCATTCGCAGGACTTTCTGCACCGCGCGGTCGTCCTCGACCACCAGCGCGACGTGCATTCCCACGGTCATGCGACTGACGGCGGTGATTCGAGCACTGACGGCTCCTCGTCATGCGGGACGGCGATCTCGAAGCGGGCTCCGCCCATCGGGCTGGCCGTGGCCCGTATTTCGCCGCCATGCAATCTGGACACGGCACGGCAGATCGCCAGGCCGAGGCCGACGCCGCCGATGTCGCTTTCGAGGCGGCCACGGGTGAATTTCTCGAATAGCTGCTCGGGTGCATCAATGCCCAGGCCTGGGCCGGTGTCCTCGACCACCAGGCGAATGACGCCGTCGAACCGCTGCGCCGAGATGTGGATGCGCGTACCCGGTGGCGTGTACTTGATTGCATTCTCGAGCAGATTGCTCAGCATCTGCACCATCAGGTTCGAATCGACCGACAGCAGCGGCAGATCGCCGGGTACGTCGGTGATCACCTCCCAACCGGCCAGGCGACTCTCGTGACGCGCGATGGCGAGTCCGACGATGTCGCTGAGCGAATGCCAGTCCCTGTTGAGCACATCGGCACCGGATTCCAGGCGTACCAGCTCGAGCACATTGGTGAGCAGGTCCGACATGTCCCGGGCTTTGTCCTCGATGAGTCGGCCCAGAGTCACACGACGGTAGATGTCCAGCGAGAAGTCATTTTGCGCCACGATGCTGCCGGCTCCGGCGATCGCTGACAGCGGCGTGCGCAGATCATGCGAAATGGAGGCCAGCAGCGTGTTGCGCAGGATCGCGCGCTCGGCCGCCAGCTGCGCCGCATGTGCGAGCTCGGCCAGGCGCGCGCGCTCCAGCGCCAGCGCGAGCTGATCCGCCATGGCCTCGAGCAGACGTTGTTGTTCCGAGAGCATGATGCCGGTAGCGTCGGCGCGCTCGACCACCAGAACACCGATCGTGACATGGGATCCCTGAAGCGGCAGATACGTGGCAGGCTCGGCCGGAAATTGCCGCGTACCCATGCCGGCGCGCCGGCGCTTGGCGGCAACCCAGTGGGCCACGTTCACATCCACTACCGGCCGCCGGTCGCGGGCTGCCACGATCTGAGAGACGATGATCCGACCGTCCTCATCGCACATGAGCACCAGCGCATAAGCCTGCAGCACTTCGCCGATATGGCGCACGGCGGTAGTCACCATCGCGTCGACGTCACGCGCGACGGCAAGGTCGCGCGTGATCGCGTACAGCGCTGCCGTATGATGCTCGCGCGCACCTGCCGCCTCGGTGCGCTCGCGCACCGCGATCATCAGATTGGCGATGATCAGGGCCACCACCAGCATCGCTGTAAACGTCACGAGGTAGTTGGCGTCGAGCACCTCGAGGCTGAATATCGGCGGAACGAAGAAATAGTCGAATGCCAGGATGTTGGTGACGGCGGTAAGCGCCGAAGGGCCACGTCCGAGCAACAGTCCGGCGACGGCGGCGCCCAGGGTGTAGATCATCACGATGTTGATCAGATCGACGTGGCCGGAGAGCGGAAACGCAATGGCGGTGCAGATGGCGGTGACGGCGACCGCCGACAGGTAGTGGCGCACACGCCGGCGGAAGTGCTCGCCACGCTGGCGCGCGGGCATCCTGGGTACCAGGCCGGGCGCGTGAGCGCTGGCGGATCGCGGCGCAATGGCGATGATCTCGATGCCGGGCGAAAGCCGTTTCAGCGCCGCCAGCCGCGCATATTGGCTGACGGCGAGCCAGCCGAGCCGAGTGGGTGATCCGACCAGGATCTTGCTCGCCTGGCGCAGCCGCGCGTAGGCGGCAATGGTAGTGGCCGCGGTTGCGCCGTGCAGCGTGACCGCTTCGGCGCCGAGGGATTCGGCGATGCGAAGGATCTCGAGGCGGCGGGCGCGATCCCGATCCGGCATGAAGCGAAAGCGGGAAGTCTCAACGTCGACTACTGCCCAAACCGCGTGCACGGCCTCGGCCAGGCGTTTGCCGGCATGAATCAGATCGATGTCATAGCCGCTCGAGCCGATGAGGACCAGCAGACAGTCGCGCTCCGCCGCACCGTCGGGGGCATTCGCGGCCCCGCCGGCGGCAATGTCGCACTGCGAGGTGACGTCCATGGTCTCCAGTCAGTCAATGTATGCGCGGCGGGGCCGTCTGAGACTAACCAATGGCCCCGTTAACAAGCCGTTAAAAAAACGCTAATATTGTTTTAACATAATCCATCCTCGCACGCGCTACCGACAGCTCGGCCGCGCCATTTGACAGGGTCTGGCCGCGTCGCCAGATTGGCGCCCCTACCTATGAACGATTCACACGATCTCGGGGACGCCGCAAGCTGGCACTCGCGTTCGCGCGCCGTGCACCCATCTGGCCTGGCATTGATCAACGGTGCGCTCACCGCCGCGCGTTCCGGGGCTACTTTCGACTGTGTCAGCCCGATTGACGGCCGCAAACTGGCGGTGGTCGCGGCCTGTGATACGCCGGATGTCGACGCCGCGGTCGCCGCGGCGCGCGCCGCGTTCGAGCGCGGTGATTGGGCCGATCGGGCGCCGGCCGAGCGCAAGCGGGTGCTGCTGCGCTTCGCCGAGCTGGTGGAACAGGCAACGCAGGAGCTGGCGCTGCTCGAGACGCTGGATGTCGGCAAGCCGATCCGCGACAGCGTCAACGTTGACGTCGCGGCCACGGTGCGCTGCCTGCGCTGGTACGCCGAGGCCGTCGACAAGATCTACGACCAGGTCGCGCCCACCGGCCCTGGCGCCCTGGCACTGGTGACGCGCGAGCCGATGGGCGTGGTGGGTGCGATCGTGCCGTGGAATTTCCCGATGCTGATGGCAAGCTGGAAGATCGGACCGGTGCTGGCCGCCGGCAATTCACTGGTACTCAAGCCGTCGGAGAAATCGCCACTGAGCGCACTGCGGTTGGGAGAGCTGGCGCTGGCGGCCGGCATACCGCCCGGGGTATTCAATGTCGTGCCGGGCTACGGGCCCACCGCGGGCAAGGCACTGGCCGCGCACATGGACGTGGATGCGATCACGTTCACCGGCTCCACGGCCACCGGCAAAGCGGTGATGCAGTTTGCCGCGCAGTCCAATCTCAAGCGCGTATCGCTCGAGTGCGGCGGCAAGTCGCCCAACATCGTGATGGCCGACTATCCGGATCTGGCGCGCGCCGCGCGCGCGGCCGCGGCCGCGATATTCTTCAATCAGGGTGAGATGTGCTCGGCCGGTTCGCGCCTGCTGGTGCAGGAGGCGGTGCGCGAACCGCTGCTGGCCGAGATCAGCCGCATCGGCCGCAGCATGGCGCCCGGGGATCCGCTCGATCCGCACACCACGCTGGGCGCGATGGTGGATGAAACGCAGACGCATCGCGTGATGGATTACATCGCCGCGGGCCGCAATGAGGGCGCGCGGGTGGCGCTCGGCGGCGAGCGCGTGCGCCAGAGCAGCGGCGGCTGCTATATCGAGCCCACGATATTCGATGGCGTGCAGCCGCAGATGCGCATCGCGCGCGAGGAGATCTTCGGCCCGGTGCTGTCGACCCTGAGTTTCCGCGACCTGGAGCATGCGCTGCGCATCGCCAACGACAGCAGTTACGGTCTGGCCGCGGCGATCTGGACCCGCGACATCACCAGCGCGCATCGCGCGGCGCGCGCGCTGCGTGCCGGTGTGGTGTACGTCAATTGCTACGACGCCGACGACATCACGGTTCCCTTTGGCGGCTACAAACAGTCGGGCTTTGGCCGCGATAAGTCGCTGCACGCGTTCGACAAGTACACCGAACTCAAGACCACCTGGATCGATCTGGCTTGAGTGCGGCCGAGCATGCGTTCGTCGCCACGGTGCCGCGTGGCCTGGCCGACCTGCTGGCGCGCGAGCTGCAATCGGTCGGGGCGCAGGACACGCGTGAGCGCAGCGCCGGGGTATTGTTCCGCGGCACGCTCGAGACCGGATATCGCGCCTGCCTGTGGTCGCGAACCGCAAGTCGCGTGCTGCTGCAGCTCACCGAGTTCGAGGCGGCGAGTGCGGATGATTTCTACGCTGGCGTGCGGGCGGTCGACTGGAGCGCGCACATCGACCCGGCGCGCACCATCGCCTGCGAGTTCACCGGGGCGCACCCGACGATCACGCACAGCCATTTCGGTGCCTTGAGGCTGAAGGATGCGGTGTGCGACCGCCTGCGCGACGACACCGGCACGCGACCGGGTGTGCAACTGACGCGGCCCGCGGTACGCCTGCATGCGCACGCCAACGGCACCCATGTGGCGCTGTCGATCGATCTGGCCGGCGAAGGGCTGCATCGGCGCGGTTACCGGACTGAGGCCGGCGAGGCACCGTTGCGCGAAAACCTCGCCGCGGGAGTGCTGCTGCGGGCGCGCTGGCCTGAAGCGGCCGACGGCGGCGCCGAATTCCTGGATCCGATGTGCGGATCCGGCACCCTGGTGATAGAAGCAGCCATGATCGCGGCCCGGCGCGCGCCGGGTCTGCGGCGCGATTACTTCGGCTTCCTGGGCTGGAAGGGTCACGACCCGGAGCTGTGGC
>DATAJH010000094.1:0-4982 GCA_036262215.1 Steroidobacteraceae bacterium | reverse complement strand
GTGTTCTCGAGTGCCACCTTCACCGCCTCGACGATCGCGCTCACCGGCTCCTGCAGGCTCTCGGCGATCTGGCGCTCGGTGATGATCAGTTCCTTCGGCACGCCGTTCATCAGGTCGCGGCCCTTGATCTCCATGGTCCGGCCCTCGCCCTCGTCGGGCGCGCAGGCCGATGCGATGGTCTTCTTGATGCGCTCGGCCGAGCTTTCGCCGACCAGCAGGTTATGATTGCGGCGGATATAGGCGATGATCGCCTCGTCCATCTTGTCGCCGCCGACGCGCACCGAGCGCGAATAGACGATGCCGCCGAGCGAGATCACCGCAACCTCGGTGGTGCCGCCGCCGACATCGACCAGACACACGCCGAGTTCCTTTTCATCGTCGGTCAGCACCGCGAAGCTCGAAGCCAGCTGCTCGAGCACGACGTCCTCGACCACGAGACCGCAGCGCTGCACGCATTTGATGATGTTCTGTGCCGCGCTGTCAGCGCCGGTCACGATGTGCACCTTGGCCTCGAGTCGCACACCGGACATGCCGATCGGATCGCGGATGCCCTCCTGGCCATCGATAAGAAATTCCTGCGGCAACACATGCAGGATGCGCTGGTCCGCGGGAATCGCGACCGCCTTGGCCGCCTCGATCACGTGCTCGACGTCCGCGTGCGTGACCTCGCGATCGCGAATCGCGACCACGCCGTGCGAATTGAGACTGCGCACGTGACTGCCGGCGATGCCAGCGTAGACGGCGTTGATCTCGCAGTCGGCCATCAGCTCGGCTTCCTCGACCGCGCGCTGGATCGATTGCACGGTGGATTCGATGTTCACCACCACGCCCTTCTTCAACCCGCGCGACGGCTGACTTCCCAGACCGATCACCTCGATCGAGCCGTCGGCGGTGATCTCGCCCACCAGCGCCACCACCTTGGAGGTGCCGATATCGAGCCCGACGATGACGTCCTTGTCCGCTTTTCTAGCCATTGTGCTGACCCTTGTCGGGCGCCGCCGCCGGCGCCAGCGCTACGTGACCTGCGCCGCCCTTCCAGCCGACCGCGAAGCCATTGCTGTAGCGCATATCCACGTAGGCGATATCGGTGGCGCGCTGGCTGACCAGCTTCGCGGCCGCGAGCATGAAGCGCTCGAAGCGCTGCTCGACCTGCTGCCGCCCTAACCGCACCGTCACGCCGTTATCGAGCGTCAGATTCCAGGCGCCGCGCGCGTCCAGTTGCATGGCTGCCAGCCGCATGCCGACTTCGGTCAGCCGACCCTGGGTGGCGAGGTAACGCGCCGTGACCTCCTGTTCCGAGCCGGACGGTCCGGCCAGCTGCGCCAGTTCCGGCGGCACGAAGCGCGCCTCGCTCAGGAACAATTCGCCGCGCGCATTGAGCAGCCCGGCGTTGTTCCAGCGCGCCACCACGCTCTGCTCGACCACCTCGATCGCAAGCGAGCGCGGCCAGCTGCGTCGCACGGCGGCGCGATCCACCCACGGCAGGGTGCGCAATCCGCGGCTGATGTCGTCCAGATCCGCCGTGACCAGTCCGTTGCCGCCCAGGCGCGAGCGTACGATCTTCTCCACATCCAGTGCCGACACGCGCTGCAGCCGGCCGCTGACGATGACGCGCTGGATGGGCTGGTTGAGCAGCAGCGCCAGGCCCGAGAGTGCCAGCGCGATCACCGCCAGCCCCGCGAGCGACAGGCCGATGCGTCGCCACGGCAGCACCGGCAGCCGCCAGCGGCGGGTACGCGCGGCGCTGCGCCGATTGTTGCGTTTACGGTTCAGCATGCGCATCAGCAATCGATCCGGGTGCGCGTAAGGCTGGTCTCCAGCACGCGCCACACCAGCTGGTCGAAATCGATGCCCACGGCACGCGCCGCCATCGGCACCAGGCTGTGATCGGTCATGCCGGGCACGGTGTTGATCTCCAGCAGCAACGCCCGTCCATCGCGATCCATCATGAAATCCGCGCGGCCCCAGCCCTCGGCACCGCAGGCCTGGTAACTGGCGAGCGCGAGCTTCCCCAGCTGCGCCTCGGCCGCAGCCGTAAGGCCTGCGGGACAGAAGTAGCGCGTGTCGTCGCGAAAGTACTTGGCCTCGTAATCGTAAAAGCTGCGCGGCGTCTCGATGCGTATCGACGGCAGTGCCTGGCCCTGCAGGATGCCGACCGTGTATTCGCCGCCGCTGATCCAGCTTTCCGCGAACACCGTGGGCTCCAGACGCCGTGCATTGTTCCAGGCCTCGGGCAGATCCTCGGCGCGCTCGACCCGCGCCATGCCGACGCTCGATCCCTGCGTGGCGGGCTTCACGATCAGCGGCAGGCCGAGGCGCTCGAGCGCCAGGTCAAGATCGGCCGCCGAGCCCAGCACCACGAACTCCGGCGTGGCCACGCCGGCCGCCTGTGCCAGGCGCTTGCTGCGCAGCTTGTCCATGCCGATGGCCGATCCCAGCACGCCGCTGCCGGTATAGGGGACGCCGAGGAATTCGAGCGCCCCCTGCACGGTGCCGTCTTCGCCGCCCGGTCCGTGCAGCGCGATCCAGACGCGTTCGATCTTGAGCGACAGCAGATCGGTGAGCGGGCGCTGCGCCGGATCGAATGCCTGCGCGTCGACCCCGCGGCGTTTGAGCGCCGCCAGTACCGCGTTGCCGGACAGCAGCGAGATTTCACGCTCGCTCGAGCCGCCGCCCAGCAGCACCGCCACGGCGCCGAAGTCTGCCGGCTCCTCGACGCGATCGAGACGCTTGGAATCGTGCCGCAATCGCATCAGTGCCGGCCTCCGTTGGCTGCCGCGGCGCCCGCGTCCGCCGCTGGCACGCTGGGCTCACCGATGATGCGCACCTCGGTCTCGAGCGTGATGCCGCAGGCGCGCTGCACGCTGGCCTGCACCTGGTGGATCAGCTGCTCGAGCTCGCTGGCGCGAGCCTTGCCGAGATTGACGATGAAATTGGCGTGCTTCTCGGATACCACCGCATCGCCGATACGATAGCCCTTGAGGCCGGCGGCCTCGATCAGCCGCGCGGCGTGATCCCCGGGCGGGTTCTTGAACACCGACCCGCAGCTCCACTGCCCGAGGGGCTGCGTGTCGCGGCGTCGTTGCAGCAGCGATTGCACGCTGTGCGGCTGATGCAGGGCCAGCGGCTCGAACTGCAGTTCCGCCGACAGGAACCATTCCTCGGCCGCATCCGCCGGCCACTCGATGTGGCGATAGCCGGCACGAAAATCGGTTGCCTGACGCACTCTGCGCTGGCAACGCCGGTCGATGCTTTCGATCGAGATCACGTGACGCCAGGTCTCATCGCCGAACGCGCCGGCGTTCATCGCCAGCGCGCCGCCGAGCGTGCCCGGAATGCCGCTGAAGAATTCCCCCTGGCCCAGCCCCCAGTTGACGCACAGGCGCGCGATGCGCGCGCACGGAACGCTGGCCTCGCAGTAGACGCGCGTCTGCGAGCGCCGCTCGATGCGAGTGAAAGCGCCCGGGGTGGCGATGACGACGCCGCGGATGCCGCCCTCGCGCACCAGCAGGTTGCTGCCCAGTCCCACCCAGCACACGGGAATCTCGGCCGGCACGGCGCGCAGGAACGCGGCCAGGTCGTCCACATCGCGCGGCGAGAACAGCACGTCGGCCGGTCCGCCGGCATGCCACGACGTGTGGGCCGACATCGGTTCGTCGTAGCGCACGCGACCGTTGAAATCGGCGGCGAACCTGAGCCTCACGCGCCGCCTCCGCCATTGAGCCTGGCCGGCAATTCCTGCGCGATCGCGCCGATGTGACCGGCGCCCATGGTCACCACGACATCGCCGGCTCGCACTACGCTGCGCAGCGCGCCGACGATGTCGTCGGTCTTGCTGACGAAGATCGGCTCCACCTTGCCGCGGCTGCGTACGGCACGACAGATCGCACGGCCGTCGGCGCCCTTGATCGGCGTCTCGCCGGCGGCGTAGACCTCGGTCACCAGCAGCACATCCACGCCGGCCAGCACGCTGGCGAAGTCATCCAGCAGATCGCGGGTGCGCGTATAGCGGTGCGGCTGGAACACCAGCACCAGCCGCCGGTCGGGCCACGCCTGGCGCAATGCCTCGAGCGTCGCGGCGATTTCCGTCGGGTGATGCCCGTAGTCGTCCACGATGCTGACCGTGCCGCCCTTGATGCTGACGTCGCCGATGTGCTGCATGCGCCGTTCGATGCCCTGGAAATTGGCCAGCGCGCGGCAGATCGCCGCATCTGACACTCCCAGCTCGCTCGCCACCGCGATCGCCGCCAGCGCATTGCGCACGTTGTGGGTGCCGGCAATATTCAGCATCACCGGCAAGCTGGCGCTGCGTCCGGGCAGCGCGACGTTAAAGCGGCTGCCGCTGCGATCGCGCGTCAGGCCGCTGGCGTGCACGTCGACGCCCGCGCGCAGGCCGTAGGTCACGAACGGCCTGGTGACGCGCGGCAGGATGCTCTGGATCTGCTCGTCATCGCCGCACAGCACCGCCAGACCATAGAACGGCAGGTTGTGCAGGAACTCGACGAAGCTCTGCTTGAGCTTGTCGAAGTCACCGCCGTGAGTGCCCAGGTGGTCGTTGTCGATGTTGGTGACCACGGCGATCACCGGCTGCAGATGCATGAACGACGCGTCACTCTCGTCGGCTTCGGCGACCAGATAACGACCCGCGCCCAGCCGCGCATTGCTGCCGGCGCTCTTGAGCCGGCCGCCGATGACGAAGGTCGGATCCTCGCCGCCTTCCGCCAGCACGCTGGCGATCAGGCTGGTGGTGGTGGTCTTGCCGTGCGTGCCCGCGACCGCGATTGATTCGCGAAAGCGCATCAGTTCGCCCAGCATCTCCGCGCGCGGCACCACCGGCACGCGGCGCGCCAGCGCTCTGACGCGCGATCGCAGCGGCAGCCGCTTCAGCGTCGCGTTGCCCGGCCGCAGCGGCACATTGCCGGTGATGCTGAATATCGCCGGCACTCACAACGTGCTCAACGCATTGGCGGCGATCGCGGTGG
>DATAJH010000093.1:0-54113 GCA_036262215.1 Steroidobacteraceae bacterium | reverse complement strand
GGCGGGAATCTGTTTGGCCGGTTCGTCGGTCTCGCTCTCGTTCATCGCCTTTTTGAAACCGCGGAACGCCGAGCCCAGGTCCGATCCCAGCGTTTTGATCTTCTTGCCGCCGAAGACCAGCAATACGATCAGCAGGATGAGCAGCAGGTGCTTGGGGGCAAACAGATCCATGGAGAGCTCCGGTCAGCCGTAAGGCGCATGAGAGGCCAATGGCCAATGATAGGGCATTTGGCGCCGCACAACTAACTGGCGCTCAAGGAATTCTTCGCCTCGCGTCACGCTTTTCACCTTGCGTCAGCTCTCGAGCCAGAACGTGACCGGACCATCATTGATCAGCGACACCTGCATGTGAGCGCCGAACACTCCGCTGGCGACCTCGCCGTGCGCGGCGCGTGCCAGGGTCAGAACATGATCAAACAGTGCCGCGGCTTGCGCCGGCTCGCAAGCGCCACTGAAACCGGGCCGATTGCCGCTGTCGGTGTCGGCCGCGAGCGTGAATTGCGGCACCAGCAGCAGGCCGCCGGATCGCTGGCGCAGGCTCAGGTTCATGCGACCGGCCGCATCGGCAAACACACGATAATCGAGCACCCGCTGCAGCAGCCGCTCGGCCCTGAGCGTGTCGTCACCGCGCATCACGCCGATCAGCGCCAGCAGACCCGGGCCGATTTCGCCGCTGATGCGGCCATCGACCCGTACGCTGGCCTCGGCAACACGCTGAATCAATGCGATCATGCTGTGGTAAAAACGCGCTTCAGACCGTACACTTTGCGCCCGTTTTAGGCCGTTTTGTGCCCGAAAAAGCGGCTAGCATCATTCATCAGGTCGAAGCCGGAGTCGGTATGCCGTTGTCGCGTCGTTGCACCCTTGCAATCCTGTTCATGGGCCTGGTCCTCGGCAGCGCAGCGCCCGCGTTCGCGGCCGGCGATGCCGCCAACGGTAAAGTGCTGTCGTACACCTGTCTTGGCTGCCACGGGATCGACAACTACAAGAACGTCTATCCGACCTACAGCGTACCGGAGTTGTACGGCCAGCACGCCGCATACCTGGTCGCCGCGCTCAAGGAGTATCGCGGCGGCGAGCGCTCGCACGCCACCATGCATGAGCAGGCCGCGTCGCTGTCGGATCAGGACATCGAGGACATTGCGGCATATTTCGCCGGCGCCGAGCTCAAACCGACCAAGGCCACGGTCGGCACGCCGCCGGCCAAGGTGGCGCAGCTGTGTGTCGCCTGCCACGGCGCGGACGGCGTCGGCATCATGGGCGATTATCCGAGTCTTGCCGGGCAGCACGCCGATTACCTGGCGCGCGCGCTCGATGAATACAAGCATGGCGATCGCAAGAACGCCGTGATGCCGAGCTTCATGAGCGCGGTCAGCGAAGCCGAAATCCAGGAGATCGCGGAGTACTATTCGCGCCAGACGCCGCCGCTGCGTACCGAGCCGCGCCGCGTGACCATCCTGTCAGCGCAATAACTGCGCGAGGAAACCGGCGGCGGCTTCGCGATAGGCGTCGCGATTTGACTTGCGCGTGAAGCTGGCCGCCTCATCGGCGGCTGCCAGGTACTGTACGTCGACACCGTCCACGCGCAGCCGCGAGCGCAGCTGTTCCATCTCATAGGCCGGCGCCGCCGGATTGTTGAGCCCCTGCACCAGCAGCAGCGGGCGCCGGATCGCCGACCGGTTCGCCAGCGCCGCGAGCTGCGGCGGGAACGCCGCGATGCCGCCGCGCAACCGGTCGCCATAATCGGCCAGCGACTGCAACGCCAGATAGGCGCCGTAACCCTCGCCCAGCAGCGCCACGCGGTTGCGATCCAGATCGCGCTGCAGATCGATCCATACCAGCAGCGAGCCGATGTCACGCACGGCATCATCGCGCAGCGCGCCCTGGCCGGCCTCCGCCAGGCCGCGGCCAAAGCCGGTGGAACCCCGTACGTTCGGCGCCACGATCACTACGCCGAGCTGGTGGATCAGGTACTGCAGAAACGGCTCGAAGCCGGGCCGGCACTGGCCGCCGCCGCCGCCGCACAACAGCAGCAGCACCGGTCGCGGGCCGGACTCGCCATGGCCGTCGCTGCCTGATGCTCCCGGCGCAACGCCGGCAGTCTCGGTGGGGGCCCGATAGACCAGCGCGGTGAGCTCGCGCCGCTGGCCATCGATACGATCCCAGGTCGGAAAATGCAGCACCTGCGGCGCCACGAAGCTGTCCGGGTCGAGCAGCCCGAGCTCGCTCTGCGTCCAGCGCGTCAGCGCCTGGTTGTCCGGCTCCAGCACGTACACGTCGCGTGGTGAGTGCACGGTTTCAATGGTCAGTGCCAGGCGCTGGCCGCCGGGATCGAATTTCAGTGCGCTGATGATGCCCGCGGGAAGAGCGGCTACGCTCAGATCCAGCTTGCGCTGCTGGTCGATCAGCATCAGCCGGCTGCTGCCGCTGTCATTGACGACGTAGGCCAGGTAACGGCCGTCGATGCTGCGATCGAAGCGCTCGACGTCGTGGCCGGCATCGGTGCTCAGCTCGCGCCACTCGTGACCGGCGAAATCGGTGTAACACAGGCGCTGGAACTGCGCGCCGCCGGTCGCCGCAGCGGCAGCGCCCGGGCCGGCGTGCCTGGTGAGCAGCAGCATGCCGCGGCCATCGGTGCTGAAGCGCGCGTCCCGCACCCGCAGCGCGGCGGCGGCCGCGGCTGCAGCAGCTTTCTGTGGTGCTTTCTTGCGGCCGCCGGCGTCGAGCGCACCAGCGCCGGTGCCGTCGCCGGCGACCGCGGTGATCTCGCCGCTGTCGACCCCGGCGATATAGAGCTCGCTCTCAGGCATCGCACCGGCGCTGCTGTTGGCGGCGCCAGTGTCGCCTGGCAGCTCACGTCCGAGCAGCAGCCGCTTATCGTCGATCGACCAGTCGTAGGCGCGCCAGCGATTACCAGCGCCGCCCACCACCAGGCGCGGGGTGGCGCCCGGCTGCCCGGTGTCGAGCACGTAGATATCGACGTCGCTGCCATTGCGGCGGTTGCTGGCAAACGCGATGCGCTTGCCGTCGTGCGCCCACAGCGCCGGGCCGTCGCGGTGGCCGCCGTCGGTCAGCGGCGTCACTGAATGATCCGCGAGCCGCTGCAGCAGCAACTGACTGTCGTCGCCGCCGTGATGCGGCTCCAGATACACAAACGCATCGCTGGCGTAGGGGCGCGCGGCGGCGCCGGCGATGCCGCCGGGCGCGTAGCTCAGCTGCTCGCGCATTCCCAGCGGTGTGCGCAGCCGATGGATCTGCTCGGTGTCGCCAAAGCGCGTGGCGATCAGCATGCTGCCATCCCACAGCCAGTCCACAAAGCTGGCCGAGCGCGACTCGAGGTAGTGCGGCAAGCTGGCGCTGACCGCAGGATCGGGGGCACCCACGCCGTCGCGCGTCACAGCGCCCGGGGCCTGCTGCGCGTGTGGCGCATCGATGATGGTGCCAAGGCCCAGCAGCATCAGGATCAGCGGCCGGCAGCCGGTGATGGCCCGCCGGGCGGTTCCCATCAAGTCAAGGTTGAAATGCCGCATGCCATTGGTATGGTGCCCTAACGGCCCTAGCAGCGGAACGTCCAATGTCACAACAGTTCACCGCCTACCGAATCCATCAGCGCGACGGTGGCGTCGAAGCGCGCTTCGAGCAGCTCACGCTGGACGATCTGTCGCCCGGCGAAGTCGTGATCCGCGTATCTCATTCGAGCATCAACTACAAGGACGCGCTGGCGGCGACCGGCGCCGGGCGCATCCTGCGACGTTATCCGCTGGTCGGCGGCGTCGATCTGGCCGGCAGCGTCGAGCAATCCACCGATCCGGCCTATAAGCCAGGGGATGCGGTGCTGGTCACCGGCTGCGGCATGTCGGAAACACGCGATGGCGGCTACGCGCAATTCGCGCGCCTGCCGGCGTCGGCCGTGGTGGCGATGCCGGCCGGGCTGGATGCGCTGACAGCGATGGCGCTCGGCACGGCCGGGTTCGCCGCCGGGCGCGCGATCATGCGCATGGAAATCAACGGCCAGAAGCCCTCGATGGGGCCGGTGGTGGTGACCGGCGCTACCGGCGGCGTCGGCTCACTGGCGATCGACATGCTCTCGGCCAAGGGCTACGAGGTAGTCGCCCTGACCGGTAAACCCGAGTCCGAGGAGTACCTGCGCGCACTGGGTGCGACGCAGCTGCTGTTGCGCAGTGAAATTGCCGCCAGCAAGCAGCCGCTGGAATCGGCTCGCTGGGGTGGCGCCATCGACAATTGTGGCGGCGATACGCTCGCCTGGCTGCTGCGTGGCATGCACGACGGCGGCAATGTCGCGAGCATCGGACTCGCCGCCAGCGGCGAGCTGCATACCACGGTGATGCCATTCATCCTGCGCGGCGTAGGTCTGCTCGGCGTGAATTCATCGGGCGCGCCGCGCGATATCCGCATGGCGGTCTGGGCGCGCCTGTCCACCGACCTCAAGCCGCGGCACCTGGATCGGATCGTCACGCGTAACATCGCCCTGGCCGAGCTGCCGGCAGCATTCCAGTCCTTTATCAAGGGCAGCGTCATCGGTCGCACCGTGGTGCGTATCGGCCCGGTGGCGGCCTGACCGCGAGCGTTGCCGCCACTGCGCCGCTTTAGCGCGATGAGCAGTGAACCGCAGCAGCTGATCGACGATGCCGGTCAGCTTGGCGTGGTGCTTACCGATGAGCAGGCGGCGCGGGCGCTGCAGCTGCTCGATGAGCTCACGATCTGGAATCGCAGCTATAACCTCACCGCCATCACCGAGCGCGGCGCGATGATCCGCGGTCATCTGCTCGACAGCCTTGCGGCGTACGTCGATCTTGCGGGTAGCCGCATCGCCGATGTCGGCACCGGCGCCGGCTTCCCCGGCCTGCCGCTGGCGCTGGTGTCGCCGCAGCGCACGTTCACGCTGATCGATTCGGTCGCCAAGAAAATCCGCTTCGTGACGCATGCGGTGCGCAAGCTTGCGCTCGCCAACGTCACGCCATTGCAATTGCGGGTCGAGGCGCTGGAACCGGCCGCCGCCTTCGATACCGTGATCGCACGCGCCTACGCCGCGCTGCCGGACCTGCTTGCCAGCGTTACCGGCCTGTGCGGCCCGGGCACGCGCGTGCTGGCGCTCAAGGGCCGCTACCCGGCCGATGAACTGGCCGAACTGCCGGAGGGCTGGCAGCTGGAGGATTCACGCGCGCTCACGATCCCGGGCCTGGCCGCGCAGCGTCACATTCTCAGGCTTGTGCCGCGGGCTTTGTGAGCTCGCCCGCAGACGTCCCCAGCAGCGATGCCGGAATATTGAAGGCGCTGGTGAGCGACAGCAGCAGCGCGGCGGTGTACTGAATCGACTGGATCAGCAGCGCCGCGATCCACACCGTCAGGTCGGGGCTGGCCATCTCCTTGGGAATGGTGCGGATGCCGATGGCGCAACACCACAGCGCGATCATGAACAGCGTCTCTTCGCGCGCCGCGCCCACGGCGGAGACAAATCGGTGCGGTGCGCTGTGCTTGGGCGTGCGGAAGAACGGCTCGTTGCGGGTCAACAGCCCCTTGAGCACCGCGCGACCGATGGTGTGCGCAAGCGCCAGCCCCGAGATCGCCGCCGCCGCGGTCTGGCGCACGTTCATGCCGACGCGGTAGGTGTACAGATGCACCAGCTTGACCAGCTTGAACATGAACAGCGACAGCGGCAGTACCGAAAACACCATCAGCGGCGGATCGATCTTCTGCGGCGCCAGGATCATCGCCATCGACCAGCCGATAGCGGCGATGTTGAACAGCAGGTTGAAGCCGTCGGCGACCCACGGCAGCCAGCCGGCAATGAAGTGGTAGCGTTGGCCCGAAGTCAGCGCGCTCTGCGCCGGACGCAGCAACGCGGCCGCGTGGTGCCGCAGGATCTGCATCGCGCCGTAGGCCCAGCGAAAGCGCTGGCGCTTGTAATCGATGAAGGTATCGGGCATCAGGCCGCGACCGTAGCTGCGGGCGATGTAGAGCGCCTCATAACCGGCCTCGAACACCCGCAGCCCCAGTTCCGCGTCCTCGGTGATGCACCACTCGGCCCAGCCGCCGACTGCCGACAGCACGTAGCGCCGTACCAGCGTCATGGTGCCGTGCTGAATGATCGCGTTGCGTTCGTTGCGGGTGATCATGCCGATATAAAAGAAGCCGCGGTATTCGGCGTAGCACATGGCCTTGAAGGCGTTGTCGTTCTCGTCGCGGTAATCCTGCGGTGCCTGCACGATCGCGATGCGCGGATTGTCGAACGCCGGCACCAGATCGAGCAGCCAGTCCGGCTCGACCATGTAGTCGCTGTCGATGACGGCCACGACTTGCGCGTCGGCGGCGGTTTTGCTGAGCGCGTAGTTGAGAGCACCGGCCTTGAAGCCGGCCAGCGGCGCGACGTGATAGAACCGGAAGCGTTCACCGAGCCTGGCACAATGGGCTTCGACCGGGCGCCACACGGCTTCGTCGCTGGTGTTGTTGTCGACCACGATGACTTCGTAGTTCGGGTAGTTCAGGCGCGCCAGCGCGTCCAGGGTCTCGATCAGCATGTCCGGTGGCTCGTTGTAGGCCGGCAGGTGCACCGATACCTTGCGGGTCGAAGCCGGTCCGTTACGCGACGGATCGAACAGACGCATGTGGACGCCGGTCCAGTGGGCCTCGGCCCATTCGTGCGCTTCGGCGAACAGCACCGCGACCACGCCGAGCATCCCCAGGATCAGCAGCGAGCCGACCACGACCGAGGTCGGCGTCAGGTACTGCTGCGTGTAATCGTAGACCACCCATACGGTGATGGTGGCGGCGGAGTAGACCACGATCGCGATCAGCGTGCGGCCGAGCGTGCGCAGCGAGCCGCTGTGCATGTAGAACACTCCGAGCATCAGCAGCGCCAGCGTCACCGATATCGCGGCCAGCATGTGCCATGCGGGAATGCGCACGATCGGCGCCACGAATTCGAATTTTGGCTGCCGGTCGACGTCGTAGATGCCCCAGTAGGCGCCGACCGCGCCCTCATCGCGCGCCTTCCACGGCTGGTCGAAGGCCTCCATGATGTAGTAGCGCTCGCCCTCCTTCTCGGCGCGCGCCAGGAAGCGCCGCAGAAACAGCGCTTCGTTCGAGACCGAAGCCACGGCGCCGGCGCGGATGCGGCCTTCGGAGGGCCAGCCGATCTCCGCGATGATCACCGGCTTCTTCGGATAGGCGGCCTGCACCGCCTTGAGCTCACGGAAGCAGAAGTCGACCGCCGACTCGACGTCGACGCCTTCCCAATACGGGAACAGGTGCACGCCGATGAAATCCACGTGGCGCGCGATCTCCGGATTCTTGAGCCAGGTGGCCCAGGTGTCGGCATAGCCCACCGGCTGGCGGATGGCCGCGCGTGCGCGATCCAGGTAGGCCGCCAGTTCGTCTTCGGTCAGGTCGCCGCGCAGCAGCACCTCATTGCCGACGATGACGCGCACGATGTTGCGATGCTGGTTCGCCAGCGCGATGCCGGTGCGCATCTCCTCCTCGCTCTCGGCTTTGTCGCGACTCAGCTGCACGCCAAGCGCGACGCTGACGTTGTGTTTCGCTGCCAGCTCCGGAATCCTGCCGAGCGTGCCCAGCACCGAGTAGGTGCGCACCGCATAGGTCCTTGTAGCGAGCAGCTTCAGATCGGAGTCGATCTGCTCCACCGACGGAATGTCCTTGCTGCCGAACGGATCCTGATCGGCCGCGTAGGGCGAGAACGCAACACCCTGGATGTGGGCCGGCCACGGCGGCTCGCTCTCCGGACGATTCAGATACCCCCAAACGCCGAAAGTCATGACCGCAAATACGGCGGCCACGAGAATTCCGGAGAACAACTTCATGGCGACAGTTTACCTGTAGTCCGGCAGCGCCAACGGCTAGACTAATGACGTTATGAAGCGTGTCATCGCGGTCGCGAATCAAAAAGGGGGGGTAGGAAAAACGACCACTGCGGTGAATCTTGCCGCCTCCTTTTCCGCCATGCGCCGCCGCGTGCTTCTGATCGATCTGGATCCGCAGGGCAACGCCACCACCGGTTTCGGCATCGATAAGGCTGCGATCGCGCGCGGATCGTGCGAAGTGCTGCTCGGCGAGTGCAGCGCCGCCGAGGCGGTGCTGACCCTCGACCCGATCGGTCATACCGCGGCACACAGTCCGCTGGCGGTGCTGCCGGCGAATCAGGACCTGACGGCCGCGGAGGTACGCATGATCGGCATGGCCAGCGGCCGCGAGCAGCGGCTGCGCGCCGCGCTGGAACCGATACGCTCCAGCTACGATCTGGTGCTGATCGATTGTCCGCCGGCGCTCAACATGCTGACCGTCAATGCGCTGGTGGCAGCCGACAGCGTGTTGATACCAATGCAATGTGAGTATTACGCGCTCGAGGGTCTGTCATCGCTGGTGGCGACCATCGAGCAGATCCGCGCCACCGCGAATCCAGGGCTCGAGATCGAAGGCATTTTGCGCACCATGTACGATGCGCGTAACAATCTGGCGGTGGAAGTCGGCGCGCAATTGATGCTGCATTTCGGCGACAAGGTGTTCCGCACTTCGGTGCCGCGCAACATCAAACTGGCCGAGGCACCGAGTTTTGGCAAGCCGGCGCTGGTGCATGACCCGGACTCGCGCGGCGCACTGGCCTACCTGGCCCTGGCCGGCGAGATGCTGCGGCGGGAAGAGGACAGTCAGCTATCATCCGCGCATGACACAGAAGAAGCCGACGCTGGGGCGCGGGCTGGCTGACCTGCTCGGGCAGGCGCGGCCGGCGGCGACTGCGGCGCCGGCCATACAGGCGGTTCATGCCCGTGCGCCGGCCGACCAGGAACTGGCACGGCTGCCGCTCGATCTCCTGCAGCGCGGCCGCTATCAGCCGCGCATGGACATGCGGCCGGAGACCCTGAGCGCGCTGGCCGACTCGATCCGGGCCCAGGGCGTGGTGCAGCCGATCGTGGTGCGGCCGCTAGGCGCGGCCGACGATCGCGGGGTGCAGCGCTACGAGATCATCGCCGGCGAGCGGCGCTGGCGCGCGGCGCAGCAGGCCGGGCTCGCCGATATCCCGGCGATCATCCGCCAGGTGCCGGATGACGCCGCGATCGCGATGGCGCTGATCGAGAATATCCAGCGCGAGAATCTCAATCCGCTGGAAGAGGGGCGCGCGCTGGAACGGCTGATCTCCGAATTCGGGCTCACCCATCAGCAGGCCGCCGACGCGGTCGGGCGCTCGCGCGCCGCAGTCAGCAATCTGCTGCGGCTGCTGGAGCTGCCGTCCGAGGTGTGCGAGCGGCTGGAAAAGCGCGAGCTGGAAATGGGGCACGCGCGTGCGCTGCTCGGCCTGCCGCAGCGGCGGCAACAGATCGAAGTCGCGGCCCTGGTGGCTGGCAAGGGACTGTCGGTGCGCGAGGCGGAGAGCCTGGTACGACGCATGATCGAGCCGGCCAAACCCGCCGGCGGCGGCGTACCGGTGGCAATTGATCCCAACATTCAGCGACTTGAGGACCAGCTGGCGGAAAAGCTGGGTGCGCCGGTGAGCATCGAGCACGCACGCGCCGGTCACGGCCGGCTGGTGATCCGCTACCACAGCCTCGATGAGCTGGACGGCATCCTGAGTCATTTCCAGCACAATTCTTGAAGGCGCCAGTCTTCATCTCTATAATCGCGCGCGCTTGTCGCGGGCGGCTCTAACTAGTTGCCGGATAAGTAAAACCGAAGGCACTGCGCCGACCTTAAGGACGAGCCCGGCCAGTGTTAATTTGATGGTCCGGAAGTCACGCCGTGCCGATAAGCAGCGATGCCGACATCCGGCCCCTGGCCAGCCGCATCCTGCTCGTGCAGACCGGCGCGGGCGCCGCGGTGGCGCTGGTGTGTCTGCTGGTCTTGGGTCGCTACGCGTGTGTCTCGGCACTGGCAGGGGCGGCCACCGGCGTGGCGGCCAATTTGTATATGACATTCAAGGCCTTGCATCCGGCACGCACGCCGCGGCGGGCGCTCGCACAGCTGTACCTGGGACAGCTCGTCAAGGTGGCGCTGACGGTGGTGTTGTTCATGCTGGCGGCGCGTGTGCCGCACGTGTCGTGGCCGCCGCTATTGATCGCCTATGTGGCGACGCTGGTGGTGTTCTGGTGGGTGCCGTTTGCATCGGCACCGCGCGCGCGCATTGGGAGCAGGGGCTAGAAGCCCCGGGGAACCGTAACGCCAAATGGCTGTTGAGCACGGCGAGTCGCCGACCGAGTACATTGCGCATCACCTCACCCACCTCAAAGTGGGCTCGGGGTTCTGGACCTGGCACGTCGACACGCTGTTCATGTCAACCCTGCTGGCGTTAGCGGTCAGCTTCATCCTGTGGTTTGCAGCGCGCGGTGCGCGCAGCTCCGCGGCTCCCACCGGCCTTACCGGGTTCGTCGAATGGATCTACGACTGGGTCGACCAGCAGGTAGCCAGCATTTATCCGGGCGAGCGGCGCTTCATGACCGCGCTGGCGCTGACGCTGTTCAGCTGGGTGGTGGCGATGAACACCATGGATCTGCTGCCGGTGGATCTGCCGGGTCACTTTGCCAGCGCATTCGGCGCCAAATTCTGGCGCGTACTGCCGACCTCCGATCTCAACGCCACCATTGCCGAGGCCATCGTGGTGCTGGCGCTGGTGATCATCTTTTCAGTGCGCGCCAAGGGCATCGGCGGCTACCTGCACGAGTGGGCCACCGCGCCGTTCGGCATCTGGCTGTTGCCGTTCAATGTCATCCTCAATTTCATCGAGCTGCTCGCCAAGCCGATATCGCTCGGCATGCGGCTGTACGGCAACATGTATGCCGGCGAGCTGCTGTTCATCCTGATCGCCCTGCTTGGATTCGCGGTCACCGGATTGACATTCTGGAGCGGCATCGCGTTCCTGGCGCAGATCCTATTCGGCGCCGGCTGGGCGATCTTCCACATCTTGATTGTGCTGCTGCAAGCCTACATTTTCATGGTGCTGCCGATCGTTTATATCTCGATGGCGGAAGAGCACCACTAGCGCGTTTTGTTCGAATTTGACCAGGAGACCAGAAACACTATGGACGCAATCGCTCTTATTCAGGCCCATACAGCGGTGGGTGTCGGACTGATGATCGGTTTGGGCGCCGCCGGCGCCTGCATCGGCATCGGCATCATGGGCTCGAAATTCCTCGAGTCCTCCGCGCGCCAGCCCGAGCTGACGCCCATGCTGCAGAAGAGCATGTTCCTGCTGGTCGGCCTGATCGACGCGGCATTCCTTATCGGCGTCGGTCTGGCGCTGTACTTTGCCACCGCCAATCCGCTGCTTCCCAAGGGTGGCTGAGGTAGGCCTGCGGCGCGGCCGCCTTCGCGGGCGCCGCTTTGTGGAGACAGGTACGCATGGATATTAACGCTACCTTCATCGGGCAGATCGTCGTGTTCCTGATCATGCTTTGGTTCATCACCAAGGTAGTGGTGCCGATGATCGCGAAACCGATCAATGAACGCTACGCGAAGATCGCCGATGGCCTGGCCGCGGCCGATGCCGGACAGAAGCAGTTGCAGCAGGCGAGCGCGAGCGCGGATCAGATCGTGCGCGAAGCGCGCGAGCGCGCCAAGCAGGTGGACGAGCAGGCACAACGCCGCTCGGCCGAGACCATCGAGGCCGCGAAGCAGGCGGCGCTGGCCGAAGGCGCGCGTCTGCTGGCCGCGGCGCAGGCTGAAGTCGGCAATGAGAGCGTGCGTGCCAGCGAGGCGCTGCGGCGTCAATTCGGATCGCTGGTGGTGAAGGCGGCGTCAACGCTGGTCGAGCACGAGGTCGACCCGGCGACGCATGCAAAACTGCTCGAGCGGCTGACCGACGACATCGCCCGTGGCTGAACTCGCCACTACCGCCCGTCCCTACGCCCGTGCCGCGTTCGCCAGCGCCGGCGCCGCCTCGCAGCTGGTGGAATGGAGCGATTTCCTGGGCCGTGCCGCGGCCGCGGTGCAGGACGGGCAGGTGGTGCCGCTGATCGGCAATCCGCGCGTGCCGGCAGCACAGCTGGTCGACTTCCTGCTGGAGCTTGCCAGCCCCGGCAAGGCCGGTGCGCCGCAAACCGCTCACCAGCACAATTTCCTGCAGCTGCTGGCCGACAATCGGCGCCTCAAGCTGTTGCCCGTGATTGCCGCGCAGTTCGAAGTGCTGCGTTCCGAGGCCGAGCGCATTGCCGATGTCGATGTCATCTCGGCGCAGCAGCTCAGCCCCGAGCAGTCGAACAAACTACAGGCGGTGCTCGAGCGGCGCCTGGGGCGCTCGGTACGCCTGCATCCGCAGGTGGACACGTCACTGGTCGGCGGTGCGATCGTGCGCTATCGGGATTTCGTGGTCGACGGTTCGCTGCGCGGCCGGATCGAACGCCTGGGCGCGGCGATGAGCGGCGCCTGACACACATTTCAAGGATCATCTCTATGTCCATCAAGCCATCCGAAATCAGCGACCTGATCAAGCAGCGCATCGAGCGCTTCGAGTCGGCCGCCGAAGCCCGCAACATCGGCACCGTGGTGTCGGTGACCGACGGCATCTGCCGCATTCACGGACTGGCGGACGTGCGCTATGGCGAGATGATCGAATTCCCGGGTTCGCTGTTTGGCCTGGCGCTCAACCTGGAGCAGGACAGCGTCGGTGCCGTGGTGCTCGGCGACTACAAGACCATCAAGGAAGGCGACACGGTAAAGACCACCGGCCGCATCCTCGAGGTACCGGTGGGACCGGAGCTGCTCGGCCGCGTGGTCGACGGCCTGGGCGCCCCGATCGACGGCAAGGGACCGCTCAACGCCAAGGCGACATCGCCCATCGAGCGCGTGGCGCCGGGCGTGATCTACCGCAAGTCCGTGAGCCAGCCGGTGCAGACCGGTTACAAGGCGGTCGATGCCATGGTGCCGATCGGCCGCGGTCAGCGCGAGCTGATCATCGGCGATCGCCAGACCGGCAAGACCGCGCTCGCCATCGACACCATCATCAACCAGAAGTCCTCGGGCATTAAGTGCATCTACGTCGCGATCGGGCAGAAACAATCCTCGATCGCGAACGTGGTGCGCAAGCTGGAGGAGCACGGTGCCATGGCGCACACGATCGTGGTGGCGGCCTCGGCCTCGACTCCCCCGTCGCTGCAGTACCTGTCGGCCTACGCCGGCGTGACCATGGGCGAGTACTTCATGGACCAGGGCGAGGATGCGCTGATCATCTACGACGACCTGTCGAAACAGGCGGTCGCGTATCGGCAGATCTCGCTGCTGCTGCGCCGCCCGCCGGGCCGCGAGGCCTTCCCCGGCGACGTGTTCTATCTGCACTCGCGTCTGCTCGAGCGCTCCGCGCGCGTCAATGAAGAGTACGTGGAGCAGGTCACCAAGGGCCGCATCAAGGGCCGCACCGGTTCGCTTACCGGACTGCCGATCATCGAGACGCAGGCCGGCGACGTCACCGCCTTCGTTCCGACCAACGTAATCTCGATCACCGACGGGCAGATCTTCCTGGAATCCGATCTGTTCAATGCCGGTATCCGGCCGGCGATGAACGCCGGTATCTCGGTGTCGCGCGTCGGTGGTGCGGCGCAGACCGATATCATCAAGCGCCTCGGCGGCGGTATCCGCCTGGCGCTGGCGCAGTATCGCGAACTCGCCGCCTTCTCGCAGTTCGCCTCGGACCTGGACGACGCCACGCGGCGCCAGCTCGAGCGCGGCCAGCGCGTGACCGAGGTCATGAAGCAGCGCCAGTACGCGCCGATGTCGGTGGCCGAGATGGCGCTGTCGATCTACTCGGTGAACAACGGCTACATGGACAAGGTGGATCGCGGCAAGGTGGTGGAATTCGAAACCGCGCTGCAGAATTTTGCGCGCTCCAGCCACCGCGCGGTGCTCGATGCCATCAACGCCGAGCCGACGCTGAAGAAGCACGAAGCCGCGCTGAAGAAGATCTGCGAAGACTTTGCGGCGACCGGCGCCTACTGACGGAACGCAGCGATGCCCGGCACCAAGGAAATCCGCAACAAGATCGCCAGCGTCAAGAGCACGCAGAAGATCACCAAGGCGATGGAGATGGTCGCGGCCAGCAAGATGCGCCGCGCGCAGGAGCGCATGCGCATGGCGCGGCCGTACGCGGCCAAGGCGCGCACCGTCATCAGTCACCTGAACGAAGCCAACCCCGATTATCGCCATCCGTTCCTGCTACAGCGCGATACCAGGTCGGTCGGCATCGTGGTGGTTTCCACCGATCGCGGTCTGTGCGGAGCGCTCAACGCCAACGTATTCAAGGCAACCCTGCAGCTGGTGCGCGAGTGGCAGGGCAAGGGCGCGAGCGTGAGTGTGTGCGTGATCGGCGGCAAAGCGCTGGCTTTCTTCCGGCGCCTCGACCTGCCGCTGCTGGCGAGCGTGACCGCGCTGGGGGATCGTCCGCACATCCGCGACCTGATCGGCACCGTCAAGGTGATGCTCGATGGTTACCGCGAAGGCCGCCTCGACCGGCTGTTCCTGGTGCATGCGCAATTCGTCAACACCATGTCGCAGCGACCCCAGGTGCTGCAGCTGCTGCCGATTCCGGCGGTCGCGGACACCGACTCCGGGTTGCAGGAGCGCTGGGACTATATCTACGAGCCGTCGGCGGCGGACATCCTGGATGGGCTGCTGATGCGCTACATCGAATCGCAGGTCTACCAGGGCGCGGTCGAGAACGTCGCGTCCGAGATGGCGGCGCGCATGGTGGCGATGAAGAGTGCCGCCGACAACGCCGGCAAGCTGATCGGCGATCTGCAGCTGGTGTACAACAAGGCACGGCAGGCGGCGATCACCAAGGAGCTGGCGGAGATCGTCGGCGGCGCGGCGGCAGTTTAAATTACAAGGCTTGAGTTGAACGGCGCACCGCTGGTGCGCATTAGGAATGGTGAACATGGCTACGGGTAACATCACGCAGATCATCGGTGCAGTCGTCGACGTCGAGTTTCCTCGCGAAGCGATCCCGAAGATCTATGAAGCGCTGAAGCTGGTCGATGTCGAGCTGACGCTCGAAGTGCAGCAGCAGCTCGGTGACGGCGTGGTGCGCACGATCGCCATGGGCCCGTCCGAAGGACTCAAGCGCGGCCTTGCGGTGGAGGCGACCGGTGCCCCGATCCTGGTGCCGGTCGGCGAAGGCACGCTCGGGCGCATCATGGACGTGCTCGGCGCGCCGCAGGACAACCGCGGGCCGGTAGAGTGCAAGGAGCGCTGGCCGATTCATCGCCCGGCGCCAAGCTACGAGGAGCAGGCCGGCGGACAGGACCTGCTGGCGACCGGTATCAAGGTGATCGATCTGCTGGTGCCATTTGCCAAGGGCGGCAAGGTCGGCCTGTTCGGCGGCGCCGGCGTCGGCAAGACCGTCAACATGCTCGAGCTCATCAACAACATCGCCAAGCAGTATTCCGGCCTGTCGGTATTCGCCGGCGTCGGCGAGCGCACGCGCGAGGGCAACGATTTTTATCACGAGATGATCGAGTCCGGCGTCATCGACAAGGAAAACCTCGGGAACTCCAAGGTCGCGATGGTCTACGGGCAGATGAATGAACCGCCCGGCAATCGCCTGCGGGTCGCGCTCACCGGACTTACGATGGCGGAATACTTCCGCGATGAGAAGCAGGCCAGCGGCCGCGGCCGCGACATTCTGTTCTTCATCGATAACATCTACCGCTACACGCTCGCCGGTACCGAGGTCTCGGCGCTGCTGGGTCGCATGCCGTCCGCGGTGGGCTACCAGCCGACGCTGGCCGAAGAGATGGGTGTACTTCAGGAGCGCATCACCTCCACCAAGACCGGTTCGATCACCTCGATCCAGGCGGTGTATGTGCCCGCCGACGACCTGACCGATCCGTCCCCGGCGACCACGTTTGCCCATCTGGATGCCACCGTGGTGCTCGATCGCCAGATCGCAGCGCTCGGTATCTACCCGGCGGTCAACCCGCTCGACTCCACCAGCCGCCAGCTCGATCCGCTGGTGGTCGGCGATGAGCACTACGACACCGCGCGCGCGGTGCAGGCCGTACTGCAGCGTTACAAGGAGCTGCAGGACATCATCGCCATCCTTGGCATGGACGAGCTGTCGGAAGAAGACCGGCTATCGGTCTATCGCGCGCGCAAAGTGCAGCGCTTCCTGTCGCAGCCGTTCAACGTCGCCAAGGTGTTCACCGGCCAGGACGGCAAGATCGTCTCGCTCAAGGAGACCATCCGCGGCTTCAGGGGCATCATCGAAGGGCAATTCGATGCATTGCCGGAGCAGGCCTTCTACATGGTGGGCACCATCGATGAGGCGGTCGAGAAAGCCAAGACTATCCAGTAATGAACACCATCCACGTCGACATCGTCAGCGCCGAAGGGGAGATTTTCTCCGGTGAGGCACGCATGGTGTTTCTGCCGGCGTCCGAGGGCGAGATCGGCGTCACGCCACGGCATGCGCCGCTGTTGACGTTGCTCAAGCCCGGAGAGGTACGCGTGCAGCCGCCGGAGGGCGAGGAGCAGTACTTCTACGTCGGCGGCGGCGCGCTCGAAATCCAGCCCAACAAGGTCACGGTGCTGGCGGACACGGCGGCACGCGCCAAGGATCTGGACGAGGCGGCAGCGGTGGCTGCACGGCAGCGCGCCGAGCAGGCGCTGGCCGGTCAGCTGGACAAGGTCACCCAGGCCGAAGCACTGGCGGAACTGGCTCGCGCCATTGCCCAAATCAAACTGATCGAAAGGTTGCGCAAGATCAGGAGTTGACGAGCGGCGCGCTGCTGCACTCCGGCGCTGCCGCGTCATGCAAGTTGTCGCCGCCGGTAATTCTGAGTGGTCCGTCACACAATCCGGCCGATCGGACCAGGCCGCGTGCCGGCCGATCAAACTGATACAATTTCGCGATGCCGCGCAAGCAACCCCAGGCCGCGCAACAGGCCACACCGACGACCACACCGCTATCGATCGTCATACTGGCCGCGGGCCAGGGCAAGCGCATGCAGTCCGACATTCCCAAGGTGCTGCAGCCGCTGGCGGGAGCGCCGATGCTTGCACACGTGCTCGATCTGGCCGCAAGCCTGACGCCGGCCGCGATCCATGTCGTCTACGGCCATGGCGGCGAGCGGGTGCGGGAACTGTTCGACGATGGAAGACTGCGATGGTCGCTGCAGGCCGAACAGCTCGGCACCGGCGATGCCTTGCAGCAGGCGATGCCGGAGATACCCGACTCGCATCAGGTGCTGGTGCTGTACGGGGATGTACCTTTACTGCTGGCCGATACCGTGCGCGGTCTGGTGGCGCGTTCGGGCCCCGGTCGGGTCGCGCTGCTGACCGCACGGCTGGCCGACGCCGGCGGCTACGGTCGCGTGGTGCGCGACGCACGCGGCAAGCTGCGAAGGATCGTCGAGGAATGCGACGCCAATGCGAAGCAGCGGCGCATCCAGGAGGTCAACACCGGCGTACTGGTTGCCAGCGCGCGCTTCCTCAAGGCATGGCTCGCCAGGCTGCGGCCGCGCAACGCGCAGCACGAGTACTACCTGACCGACATCGTCAGCATGGCGGTACGGCAGAAGCTGCGCATCGAAACCGTCCAGGCCGGCGACGCGGCGGAAGTGCAGGGCGTGAACGACCGGCAGCAGCTGGCGCTCGCGGAGGGCGAATATCGGCGCCGGCGTGCGCGGCAGCTGATGATGCAGGGCGTGACGCTGATCGATCCGGCGCGCATCGATGTGCGCGGCTCGATCGTCGTAGGCCGTGACGTGCTGCTCGATGTCAACGTTGTGCTCGATGGTCCGGTGGTGCTCGGCGATGGCGTGCGCATCGGCCCGAACTGTGTGCTCAAGAACGTGTCGGTCGGTGCGCGCACCGTGCTGTTTGCGAACTGCGTGCTGCAGGATGCACAGATCGGCAGCGATTGCCAGATCGGCCCCTTTACGCGCATGCGCCCCAAGGTGCGCATCGCCGATGGCGTGCATCTTGGCAACTTCGTCGAAATCAAGAACAGCGAGATCGGCGCCGGCAGCAAAGTGAATCATCTGAGCTACGTCGGCGACTCCCGGGTCGGCAGAGCGGTCAACGTCGGCGCCGGCTCCATCACCTGCAACTACGACGGTGCCAATAAATGGCGCACCGAAATCGGCGACCGGGCGTTCATCGGCTCGGGTGCCATGCTGGTGGCACCGGTGAAGATCGGTGATGGCGCGACCATCGGCGCCGGCTCCACCATCACCAGTGATGCTCCGGCAGACAAACTGACGCTGGCCAGATCGCGCCAGATAACTCTCGAGCAGTGGCAACGGCCGCGTAAGAACCCGTCGAAGTCCTGACCGGAAGCATAAGGAACTGTCGTGTCATGTGCGGAATAGTCGGCGGCGTCACGGATCGGAATATCGTCCCGATCCTGATCGAAGGACTGAAGCGGCTCGAGTACCGCGGCTATGACTCTGCCGGAATTGCCGTTCTGGACGGCAGCGGTCATCTGCAACGCCTGCGCACGGTCGGCAAAGTGCGCGCGCTGGAACAGGCGCTGGCACAGATGCCGATCATCGGGCGCGTCGGCATCGCCCACACGCGCTGGGCCACGCACGGCGTGCCGAGCGAGCGCAATGCCCATCCACACGTTTCGCGCGACGGGCTTGCGATCGTTCACAACGGAATCATCGAAAACTACGAGGAGCTGCGCGAAGACCTGAAAAACGCCGGCTACCAGTTCAGTTCCGAGACCGACACCGAGGTGGTCGCGCACCGCGTGCATTTTAATCTGGCCAAGCTCGGCGATCTGTTCAAGGCGGTACGCGCAACGGTGGCGGAGCTCGAAGGCGCCTATGCGCTCGCCATCGTCAGCGAAGGCGATCCGGATCGGATCATCGTCGCGCGCATGGGCTGTCCGGTGGTGCTGGGTCTGGGAGTGGAGGAGAACTTCGTCGCTTCCGACGTCGCGGCATTGCTGCCGGTGACGCGCCGCTTCATGTTCCTCGACGAGGGCGACGTGGCGGAAATCCAGCGCAACGGCGTGCGCGTGATCGATCGTGAGGGCAATACCGCCGACCGGCCGATCAAGGAGAGCGAGCTGTCGGCGGACGCGGCCGAGAAAGGCCCGTATCGGCACTTCATGCTCAAGGAGATCCACGAGCAACCGCGCGCGGTCGGCAACACACTGCAGGAGCGGGTCGCGAACGGGCGGCTGCTCGAGGCGGCGTTCGGGCCGGCGGCGGGCGCGATCTTCGAGCGCGTGGAAGCGGTGCATATCGTTGCCTGCGGCACCAGCTATCACGCCGGCGTGGTGGCCAGTTATCTCATCGAGCAGATCTGCCGCATGCCTTGTCGGGCGGAGATCGCCAGCGAGTATCGCTACCGCAACCCGGTGGTGCCGAAGAACTCACTGTTTGTTTCGATCTCGCAATCGGGCGAGACCGCCGACACGCTGGCGGCACTGCGCATGGCGGGGCGCAACGGCTATCTGTCTACGCTTGCGATCTGCAACTCGCCCGAGAGTTCACTGGTGCGCGAATCCGAGCTGGTGATGCTCACGCGCGCGGGACCCGAGATCGGTGTCGCCTCGACCAAGGCGTTCACCACCCAGCTCACGGCCCTGTCGATGCTGACCATTGCGCTGGCGCGCCACAACAGCCCGGATCCCGAGCGCGAGCGCACACTGGTCACGCGCCTGATCGAACTGCCGTCACTGCTCGAAAAGACGCTCGAACTGGATCCGGTGATACACCGGCTGGCACTGCGCTTTGCGGACCGCCACCACGCGCTGTTCCTCGGTCGCGGCACGATGCACGCGATCGCGATGGAGGGCGCCCTCAAGCTCAAGGAAATATCCTACATTCACGCCGAAGCCTACGCCGCCGGCGAGCTCAAGCACGGACCGCTGGCGCTGGTCGATGCCGACATGCCGGTGGTGGCGGTGGCGCCGAATAACGAGCTGCTGGAGAAGCTCAAGTCCAATCTGATGGAGGTGCGGGCACGCGGCGGCGAGCTGTACGTGTTCGCCGATCCGGACGCCGGCGTCGAATCCAGCGATGGCGTGCACGTGATCCAGATGCCCAAGCATGTCGCCGATTTCCAGGCGCCGATCATCTACACCATCCCGCTGCAGCTGTTGGCCTATCACGTGGCTATTCTGAAGGGCACCGACGTCGACCAGCCGCGCAACCTCGCCAAGAGCGTGACGGTCGAGTAGAAAGACCGACGTTGAGCATGACTTCGTTTGCGAAATGTTTGTCTCTGTTTTTGTTCATTTTCGGCTTTAGCGTAACGTGCCCTGCAGAGACACCAGCAGTCGGAGGTGGATTGGACTGCAATGGCTGGAGTCCCATCTCGACCAATGTTAAGCCGTAGCCTTGTACCGACCTGCACGGTGCGAATGGCGGCCGGTTCTATGACGCCCAGCGTCGGATTCTTTATCGTACAAGCCGATTTCGGGCAACAACATGGTGTTAAGCGTTACCTTGCCGGAGCGCGACCCCATCCCGACGCCAAACGGACTATGGGTGGCCACTTGGGAGCTGACTCCCGCGATCTGGTTCAGCGTGGCAATTTGCGACCCTAACGCACTGGTGTTGTGTGTCGATGAGAAGAGCCAGGTTCAGGCTCTGCAGCGTACGCAGCCGGTGTTGCCGATGGGCCTGGGATATGTAGAAGGCATGACGCACGACTACGACAGTCTGCTAGAAATGGCAGAGCAGACCGAGGTTTAATATCTGGCCGGCCAACTGCAACCACCCGGGGTTCCGAAATGCTTGCCGGTTAGGTGTCATTCGGACGCGCTGCGTAGCAGAGCATCAATCGCTCGAACCACGATTCGTCCGCGGTAACACCACTGACTTGCGCGTTGATTCCACTGCTGCAGCGAAGCTCATTTGACAATCGACTTCACTTGACAATCACTTATTTTCCGGCGCAATGTCAGGCCCGGAATAAATCGAACGCGAGCAGCGGCGAGGAACGACCGCGAGCCGAGGAATCCCTGCCTGATTATGTTCGGTCCTAGGGGAGAGCGGCCAATGAACAAGAACAGCATCGCAAGAATACTCATCCTGCAAAGTATAAAGAAGGGAGAACACCATGTTTCGCTCACTCTGTTGTGGCTTCTCTAAGTACGCACGTTTGCGCTGGCAACAATTTTTCTTGCTGCCTGCGGCGGTTGCCCTATGCCAGCTTGGCATTTCTAGCCCCACGCCGGCGACGACATCAGGCGCGGTGCCGCCGAACGCAATCAACGAGCTTGACTGCAATGGTTGGAGCGCGGCCTATCAGACTGTGAGGAAGCATGCCGGAGATCTTTGCACCGACCCGATCAGGGTGATCAACGGATCCGGCAACCGCTTTAACGACAACGGCTGGTACGTGGGCCACGACGAACCGACCGTAAAGTTCATCTCCAGTGCACCAGGCTCCGGCAACGCGATGACTTACGTGGTAAGGGTGCCTGTGGACCCGAAGCAAAGCCCGACTGTCTCCCTTGACGTCACCCATTACGGTGAACTCTCGGTTGCGCCATGGTTCGGGCTGCCTTTGTGCGACCCGAACTCCTATCCCCAGAACCCGTGTGCGCCGGACAGCGACAGGAACTCTGGGGCGACCGCTGACCCGCACGCTGCGGGCTCCGCCTTTATGGAGCTGCAGCTATATCCGCCGGGCTATACACCGTTCGTCGACAGCGAAAGTTGCAGCCCGACCCAATGGTGCGCAGCGCTTACGATTGACAGCCTCGAGTGCACCTACGGGTTTGCCAGTTGCAACCCTAGTTGCGAAGAGCCCGCCAATTTCGCATTCCTGCAGACCAACGGTGTCCCGGCCGGGCCCCCAAGCCCGCAACTCGCCAACTTAAAAACCTTCCTGCCAAACCGGGACACCCTCATGATCAACCCCGGCGATCTGCTCGTTGTCTCGATCACAGACACACCGCAGGGATTGAATGCGACTATTCGAGACTTGACCACCGGTCAAACCGGGTACATGACAGCCAGCGCCGCCAACGGTTTTATGAACACTTCGATCAGCACTTGTGCCGGCACGCCCTTCAATTTCCACGCCGAGTACAACACCGCATCGATCAACAACCGGGTCCCCTGGGCGGCGCTCGAGGGTGGCGTCCTGATGGAAGAGGAGATCGGTCACTCCGAGATCTGCCAGTCATTGATCAACCAGGATCCGACTTCTGAGTCTTTCCCCAACGGCCAAACCTTTACCGACACTCTGACCTTCGATACCTGCGTGGAAGGGTCGGGGCGACACAGGCAGTTGGGAGAAGGCCCTTGCGACCCGACGACAGGCCTTTGCCAGAATGCCAAAACACAAGGCCCACATGGCCCACAGCCCTGCCCAACCGATGACCCCGCCAGTGGCGCTTTGTGCGAGTTCGCCGACGGCTGGTGCTTTCCGGCAGGGATCCGCTATGCCGTGATCGACGGGGTCGAGACCGAGGAATTTTCAGCTGATAATCAATGTTTCGCGGACCGCTTCCAGAACGGCGATCTTGATTTCGACGGTGTCTCGTACCAACCAAATGCGTGGCCGGACGGATCGCCAGGCCATCCAAGCTACTTCGAGGTCATCGGGCCGTTCGATGCCCACGGCCAGCCCTACCCGCAGGTCCAGTTCGAGACCGACGCTAACGGGTCGGCATTCCTGTGCGACACCTCGACAGGCGACGGCTGTGTTCTGCCGCTCACCGGATCCAACTTCTACCCGTTCTGGTCGCTCAGCCCGTCCAGCGCTGAGGCGTTCGGCTCATTCGCCCCGGCAGGTTCGCACGGGACGCAGTGCGCTTGGGACTTCGGCAACGTGTCGCCACAAACGATCGAAGACTTTGGCAAGGACGCGCAATACGGCAGCCCGGATCTGAGCTGGTACGGCGGGACCAGTATAAGTGCACCCAGGCCCAATCCCGAGTTCTCCGGCCGCTGCGGGTCATTTGAGTCGGTGCTGGCCGCAATTGGAGCAAGCGCAGTACTGACTGCCAGCAGATAGAGCGAGCAAGGCTCCTCTTCGGCGCTGCCGTCACCCTCGCCAGCGTCCCAAGATGAGGTGAAACCAGGAGCCGCCAAGCTTGGCGGCTCCTTCGCTGCCGGCTGGATGACATCGCAAGCCATGTCCTGCTCTCGACCGAGACCCGGCCAGGTGATTGGACCGACTGGCTCGACCGCGCCGGCCTTCGGCCCCCGGCCGAACAGCGGCGCCGGGTGTTTGATCACTTCTTCGTCACACGCCAGGCCGTCGTGGATGGTTTAGGCCTTGGCATAGGCCCATTGCCTGTCCTCCAATCTGATCTGGCAGCAGGATGTCTCCCTGCGCCGCTTGCCACGATCACTGTGCCGAGGAAGAGCTACGTTGCCCTCATTCCGTTCGATGCGGATAAGACATCATCTCTGACGGGGTTTGTTGAATGGTTGATTGCCGAGGGAGCTGGCTGATCCAGCCAGCTATGACTTGATGAACTGCAGCAGATCGGCGTTGATGGTGTCGGCATTTGTGGTCGGCATGCCGTGTGGGAAGCCCTTGTAGGTTTTGAGGATCGCGCCTTTCACCAGCTTGGCGCTCAGGGGTCCCGAGTCGGCATAGGGGACGATCTGATCATCGTCGCCGTGCATCACCAGCGTGGGAAGCGAGAATTTCTTGAGGTCTGGGACGAAGTCGGTTTGCGAGAAGGCCACGATGCCGTCGTAGTGAGCCTTGATGCCTCCCATCATCCCCTGACGCCACCAGTTCTGGATGATGCCGGGTGATGCCTTGGCGCCGGCCCGGTTGGCAGATCAGTATAAAATTGCGCCCGATTGGTGGCCACCTGCGCCTGGAACCCGTCAAACACCTCCTTCGGCAGACCGCCCGGATTGGCAGCGGTCTTGACCATGAGGGGTGGCACAGAGCTGATGAGCACCGCCTTGGCCACGCGGCTTTCACCATGGCGCGCGATGTAGCGGGTCACCTCGCCGCCGCCGGTCGAGTGGCCGACGTGGATGGCATTCTTCAAATTGAGATGAGCGGTAACGGCCGCGAGATCATCGGCATAGTGATCCATATCGTGACCATCGGCAGTCTGGGTCGACCGTCCGTGACCGCGCCGGTAGTGGCCGATGACGCGAAAGCCGTGATTCAGGAAAAACATCATCTGTCCATCCCAATCGTCGGCCGACAGGGGCCAGCCGTGAGAAAATACTATCGGCTGACCACTGCCCCAGTCCTTGTAGAATATCTGCACGCCATCTTTGGTAGTTACGGCGCTCATTCGATCATCTCCTCGAGTTGGTGGCCCCGGTTCGCGCGTCGATTTTACTTCCGTTACTCACAGCCTGCCTGCTCTGTGTCGACTCGATCTTGGACTTTGCGACTCGGCATTGACGCAGGGGATCGGCTTGCGATGCCTGCGATACCTCTGCACAATCGCGCAGGTTGGGGGTGGTGGTCACCAGCGCCGTGCGCGGGGGTAACAGATGGTGCCTGCTCATCCACGCGCTCCAACGCAATCCGTGCGTATCGTGCTGTTGGTAGCGGCCGGCGTATTCATCAATTACATCGACCGCGGCAACCTGGCCACCGCGGCTCCGCTGATGCAGGACGAGCTGCACCTGAGCGCCGGCCAACTCGGCTTGCTGCTGTCCGCGTTCTACTACAGCTACGTGCTGGCGATGGCGCCGGTCGGCTGGCTGGCCGAACGCTACGGGGCACACCGGTTGCTGGCAGCGGGCGTTGCGCTCTGGTCGGTGGCAACTTTCCTGGTCGGATTCGTTTCCAGCTTTGCCGCTCTGTTCGGGTTGCGGTTGCTGCTGGGGCTGGGCGAGAGCGTGGCGTTTCCCTGCGCTTCCAAGCTCCTGACGCAGGCGGTGGAGCCTCGGCGCCTGAGTTTCGCCAACGGCGTGATGAGCTGTGGATATCTGCTGGGTCCGGCGGTGGGCACCTTGCTGGGTGGGCTGTTGATGAATGTGTTTGGCTGGCGCCCGATATTCATGCTGCTCGGCGCGCTCTCGGCCGCGTGGCTGTTGCCGTGGAGCAGGGTGGTCGTCAGTCAGCCGGACATGGACGCAGCGCAGTCCGTCGCCGAGCCGTCGCTCGGTCGGATCCTGAGGCAGCGGGCGCTTTGGAGTGCCGCGGTCGGGCTGTTTTCGGCGAATTACGCTTTCTATTTCATCCTGGCGTGGCTGCCATTCTATCTGGTGAAGGCGCGCGGCTTTTCGATTGAAAGCATGGCCTGGACCGCCTCCTGGGCTTATCTGCTGAATGCTGTGTTCGCACTGCTGACCGGCTGGTGTATGGATCGCGCGCTTCAGGCGGGCCGTAGCGCGAATCTGATGCACAAGGGCGTGATGGCACTCAATCATGTGCTGGTCATCGTGTGCATGGGAGCCATGGTATGGCTGCCATCCAAAGGACTGATAGCAGCCCTGTTTGTTTACGAGGCCATGGCGGGCGTGGCCTCGCCAGGGCTGTTCGCCATCCCGCAGATCATGGCGGGCCCCAGGGCAGCGGCGCGCTGGGTTGGCGTGCACAACTGCGTCGGCGCCAGTGCGGGCATCCTCGCGCCGGCAATTACCGGCCTGCTGGTCGAGCGCAGCGGTCATTTCTACAGCGCCTTCATGCTCGCGGCCGGCGTGAGTGTGATCGGACTGATTGCGTGGACTGTCGCCCTTCCCCAGATTGCACCGGTGCGCTGGGAACAAGCTGATGAAAGCGGTGCCCCGGCGGTTGGCAGCGCAGCGCTGCGGCAGCGCAGTCCCTGAAGTCGTTGTGACCCATTGGCCAGCGCAGGCGCGCCAGTGCAAGCGCGTCACGAATGGCGCAGAATCCGCAGCAGGAGGTTGCGCCGTGGAAGAGATCTTTGGTCGCCGCGATTGGATCGCCGGCGCGAAACTAAAACAGCTTTCGGTCAAATCCGATCTGCGCGGGTTGGTGCAGCTCGGAAGTCATGTTGCTGCCCTGGCGCTGACCGGGACCGCGCTGCTGGCTACCTGGGGCACCCTTTGGGCGGTGCCGCTGTTCATCGCCCACGGTACGATGATCAACTTCCTCTATGCCGGCCAGCACGAACTGAGCCACTGGACGGTGTTCCGCACCAGGGGATTGAACGAGTTCTTCGGCCGCGTGTTCGGATTCGTGCTGATCTATCCGCGGGATTTCGATCAAGTGCAGCACTTCGCACATCACCGCTTCACCCAGGATTGGCAGCGCGACGGAGAACTGGCGCGCGCGCCCTACACCCTGGGCTCCTACATATTGTGGATGCTCGGCATCAGTTACTGGTACACGCGCGCACGTCGCGTGTTGCGCTTCTCCTGCGGCGTCGTGACCGAACCGTACCTGCCCTCGGGGCGCAAACCAGGCCTCATTCGCGAGGCGCGATGGCACCTGGCCGGCTACGGCCTGATCGCCGCATGCTCCGTGTATCTACGCAGCGCGGTCGCGCTCGAGTTATGGCTGTTACCCATGCTGCTGATGAAACCCGTTCATCAGCTTCAGAATACGATGGAGCATCTTGGACTGCCGCACGTCGAATCGATCGCCGACAATACGCGCTCGACCCGCACCAATGCGCTCATGCGCTGGCTGGCCTGGAACATGCAGTATCACACCGCCCATCACGCGTTCCCCGGCGTGCCGTTCCATCGTCTGCGTCAGCTCAACCATGAGATATTCATTTCGCAGGGCCGCGCGCCGCCCACCATGTCCTATCTTGGCTTCCAGTGGGCCGTGCTGCGGGCGTTCTGGAACGGACGCACCGAGGCCGATTACCCCGATAATGTCGCCTGGATCAGCGACGCGCTCGAGTCTGCGCCGCGCGCCGTGCGCGCTCAGCGTGCCGGAAAAGCCTGACCCGAGTGGCGGTGCTGCGCGTCTATCAGTCGCTTTGGGCCACCGAGAAGCGCCGGGCCGGAGTGCCGGAGCGGCCGGTCGCGCAGCGCTTCGATGAAGTCAAGCAGGCCGGCTACGATGGCGTAGCGATCGACCTCGGAGCGCTCGACCTGTCGGCGGCCCGCGCCTGCCTGCCTGAATATGCCCGAACCGGACTGTCGGGACTGCTCACGGCGTTCCCGACCTCAATCGAAGCGCTGCGTCCGGCGCTGCAGCTGGCGAAGGACATCGGCGCACCGTTCGTCATCGTGGTGGGTCAGGTGATGCCGCTCGCGGTGCACGACATGATCCCGGTGGTGCGGCAGTGGCTGCGGGTCGCTGCCGAGGAGTCGATGCCGATCCAGTTCGAGACCCATCGCAATTGCATTACCAACGATCTATTCGCCACTTTGCAGCTGCTCGAAGCGGTCCCGGAAATGCGCTTGAGCGCCGATCTATCGCACTATGTGGTGGACCGTGAAATGATGCAGCCGATCAGTGCGGTGATGCAGGATTACGTGTTGCGCGTGCTGCAGCGATCCGATTCCTTTCAGGGCCGGATTGCCACGCGCAACCAGGTCCAGGTACCAATCGGGTTTCCGCAGCACCGCGACTGGCTCGAGACGTTCCTGGGCTGGTGGCGCGAGGGATTCCGCCTGTGGCGCAGCCGCTGCCCGGGTGAGGATCTGGTCTTTCTGTGCGAGCTCGGGCCGCCCAACTACGCCATTACCGATGCCAACGGTGATGAACTGTCCGATCGCTGGCAGGAAGCGCTCGAGCTCAAGCGGCTGGCGCGCACGCTCTGGGCAGAAGCGGACCGACCGGATCGGTAGTTGCCCATCGGTATCTACGTATTTCGGCGGCAACGCCGACATGGTGTCATCAGCACTTCGCACCAGCGCGCCGGCCGAGCACGTACCGGCGGCGCTCACATGGTGCGGGGACAGCTCCATGACGCACAGCCAGCAGGCAGGGTTTGACGCATCCGGGGCGCAGCGCGCGATAGCCTGGTCGAATCCTGACACCACCATCGCACGACCTATTCACCTGCCGCCGCCAGCGGACGACGGATCTGGCACCTCGCTCTTCATCGCGCTGCAGCAGCGCAGAACCACGCGCCACATAAGCGCAGTGCCGCTGCCGATGCAGCTGCTGTCCAATCTGCTCTGGGCCGCATGCGGAGTGAATCGCAGGACCGGGCCATTCGGCGCGCTGGGCCGCACCGCCGCTTCAGCCAGCAACTCGCAGGAGATTGATCTCTACGTCGCTCTTAGTCAGGGGGTTTATCTGTACAGCGCCGCGGATCACCTGCTGGCGCCGGTGGTAGCGCGCGATCTGCGCGTAGGAGCCCTGACGCCACGCCAGAGCAACATCGACGCACGCGCTCCGATTCAGCTGATCTACGTCGCGGACGTTCGCCGCCTCACCGACACCACCGGATTTCAGGAACCGGGGCTGCAGGACCCCGAAATCCAGAAGTCGTACTACTACGTCGATACCGGCCTCATCGCCGGCAATGTGTATCTGTACGCCGCGGCACATGGACTGGCGGCCTGGTTACACAATTGCGACAAGCCGGGTCTTTCGCTGCGTCTGGGATTGCGGGCGGAGCAGAGGGCGCTTTTTGCGCAGTCGGTCGGCTATCCCGAGAGCGGTGAAGGGAGCCGGACCGATACAGCATCGACAGATGGCGGCAACAGCGTTTAGTGAGCGGCATTGAAACGACGCAGTCGACACCCGGAAGGCCTTTTATGAGAAACGACACGCCAAGCCCGTCGCCGAATGCCCCGGTCCGCGCTCCCCACGGGTCGCCGCCCGAGCGCGCGAATACGCTTGGTCGTGGCCGCATCGTGGCGGGAACGCCGATCTTTGACGGCGAACGCGCTCGTCGGGGCTACGCCCTGAACCGCCTGTGTTTCTCGCTCAACGAGCGCGAGAATCGGGATGCTCTGCTGCGCGATGAAGACGCCTATTGCCGTCAATATGGCCTGACCAACGAACAGACTGAAGCGGTCAGGAGGCGCAATGTCGAGGCGCTGCTGAGCGCCGGCGGCAATATCTATTACCTGGCCAAACTCGCCGGCTGCTTCGGGATGAATGTGCAGGATATAGGCGCACAGCAGACGGGCATGAGCGTCGAAGCATTTCGAGCCAGGTTGCGCGCCGCTGGGGCAGTGTGAGATGGCAAGCGTCGTCGGCTGCATCTGTACGTCGCACGTTCCAGCGCTCGGTAGTGCTGTAGCGAAAGGCCTGCAATCCGACCCCTACTGGCAACCGTTCTTCGACGGCTTTCCGCCGGTGCGCGCGTGGCTCGATCGGGTGCAGCCCGATGTCGCAGTGGTGTTCTACAACGATCACGGGCTGAATTTCTTCCTCGACAATATGCCGACTTTTGCAGTCGGTGCCGCGGAAGATTATCTGAATTGCGATGAAGGCTGGGGAATACCGCCGCTCGGTCTGTATCCGGGCGATCCGAAACTGTCCTGGCATCTGATGCAGTGTCTGGTGTCCGATGAATTCGATCCCGCGAGCTGCCAGCGCATGCTGGTCGATCATGCCTTTGCAATACCCATGCAGTTGCTCTGGCCGGATAAAGCCAGCGGTCCGCGTGCCAGTGTTCCCATCGCCATCAACACGGTGCAGCATCCGTTGCCGTCGCCACGGCGCTGCTACAAGCTCGGCCAGGCAGTGGGTCGGGCGATTGCCAGCTATCCCGAGGATTTGAAGGTCGTCGTCGTCGGCACCGGCGGGTTGTCGCATCAACTCGAAGGCGCGCGCGCCGGCCACATCAATAAAGCCTTTGATTTATTGTGCATGAGCAAGCTGGTCGACGATCCAACTGCGCTCATCCGCTACAGCATTGACGATCTGGTCGAGACTACCGGGTCGCAAGGCGTAGAACTGATCATGTGGATTGCCGCACGCGCGGCTATGACGGGTGCGGTTACCAAGGTTCACAGTAACTATCACATTCCCATATCCAACACTGCCGCAGGGCTGCTATTGCTGGAGAATCGGGATCCACCGAAGTTCATGTGACGGCGTGGAACGTCATTCGCTTCGATGTTCCAGCTGCAGCGTCATACGCACTAGCTGCGCCAGTGAACGTGCTTCCGTTTTCTCCATGACGCGGGCGCGGTGAATTTCCACCGTGCGCTGGCTTACGCCCAGCTCGCCCGCCATCACCTTGTTTTGTTTGCCGAGGACCATCAGTCCCAGGACCTGGCGTTCGCGCGCAGTCAGAGAATCGAGGCGTTCCTGTATGCGTCCGAGCTGACGCAGCTGATCCCGGCTGGCTGCATCCCGTTCCATCGCCTTCTGCACCCGATCGATCAGGTCCTGGTCGCGGAATGGTTTCTGTAGAAAGTCGAAGGCGCCATGCTGCATGGCCTCGACCGCCATCGGTATATCCCCGTGACCGGATATGAATACCACCGGGATCACCGCACCGCGCACATTCAGCTGCTGCTGCAGCTCAAGCCCGCTCATGCCTGGCATGCGAATGTCCAGGATCAGGCAGCCGGCCTGTTCGGTTCGATAGGCGGCGAGGAATTCGGGGGCGGACGGATAGGCCATTACCGCAAGCCCGATCGACTTCAACAGTAATTTCAAGGAATCGCGCACCGCGTCATCGTCGTCCACGACAAACACAGTAGGCTGCGGCGTAGCTGTCATCCCGTCAGACCTCGTTCGTCTGGCAGCGTCAGGATAAAGACGGCGCCGCGAGGTTTATTGGCGCGATACTCCAGGCGGCCCCGGTGAGCTTCCACAATCGTGCGGCTGATCGCAAGCCCCAGACCCGTTCCCTGAGATTTATTGGTCGCGAATGGCGTAAAAAGGTGCGGCAACATTTCCGGCGCAATTCCCGCGCCGTTATCGGCGATCTCCACAAATACGTCTCCGGCAGCGGTCGTACCGGTACCTATGATGACTTCCCTGTGACCTGCCGGAATCGACTCGAGTGCATCGATGCAATTTCGCAGCAGGTTCAGCAGCACCTGCTGGATCTGGACCCGGTCCAGGCTCAGGCACGGCAGATCTGCAGCCAGTTTCAGGATGATGCGCACGTCGCTGCTGCGAGCGTCAGCCCGCGTGAGCGAGTTGAGCTCCGTTATGAGTTCGTTGATACCCGCTTGTTCACGCTGAGTTTCCCGTTTTCGCACCAGGCTGCGCAGACGACGGATGATCTCTCCGGCTCTCAGTGCCTGACCGGCAATCTGCTCCAGGGCCTCGCGCACGTCGCCCAGATCATGATTCGGCAATGCCAGCAGACGAACGCTGGCCTGCGCGTAATTTGCAATCGCGGTCAGCGGCTGGTTGAGCTCGTGCGAAATTCCGGAGGCCATCTCACCCATGGTCGCCAGACGCGATACGTGCATCATGCGTTCCCGCGCCTCCGTTGCCTCCTCGTCCGCTCGCCGATTATCCGTAACGTCATCTCCCGAGCAAAGAATACCGGTCACTGAGCCAGTGGCGTCCTGCACGGCGACGCAGCGCCAGGCGATCAGATGCAACGCGCCATCGGTCGCGCTGACTGCATATTCGGTGTAATGGGGTTGGTGTGGCTCGAGTCCGGCAACAGCCGAGATTTCAAAGACCGCTTTGGAGCGCTGCTCGGATGGCACGACTGCGTCGAACCAGTCGATTCCCAATAGGGAGCTTTCATCGCGGCCGAGAATTTCGCAGCCCTTCCTGTTGATCAGGGTGACGCGATGGGCACGATCCAGGACCACGAGCATGGTTTGCGCGGCTTCCAGATACTGATTAGCGCGGTCACTCTCGTGTTGGGCTGCCTCCAGAGCCTGCTTGTGCCGCGTAATGTCCTGAATGAAGCCGACGAATCGCGGCGGTTCGGAGCCTGCAATGCGACCCACTGATAAAAATGCCGGAAACAGGCTCCCGTCCTTACGCCGCGCCAGGACTTCCCGGCCAGTGCCAATGACATGGGTGACACCCGTTTGAAGATAGCGCGCGAGGTACCCGTCGTGCTGCTCGCGGTCACGTCCGGTCGTCAACATCTTGACATTGCGTCCCACGACCTCATCCGGGGAATAGCCGAACAGCCGTGTGCCCGAGTGATTGAATACCTCGATTATTCCGGTATGGTTTATGAGAATTACTGCATCGACCGCGGCGTCGAGAAGAGCCTGTAGTTCAAACGATTGGGTGGTGGGTCGGTCCGGCACTGGTTATTGTCCGCACGGTGAGTGCAGCAAGCGATGCTGCACGCAGCTCGGGTCACATACAGCGCCATAGCCACTTGGGGGCGATGAGACCGTGACGCGTCGTAGGTGTGCGGCTCTCGTCCCGGAGCGCTGTCAACCGGGTGTAATCCAGCCGCGCATTTCAGGCAAACACGCCGTATTCGACCTGCAGGATCTCGCCGGTATCGGTATTCACCAGCAGGGCGTCGTTGCCGTCGCGCACCCACTCGTATCCGGCGGGCGGCACTTCGAGTGCAAACAGCCAGTAGTCCGCCAGAAGGTACGGCGCCGCCCAATAGGCACGCGGCAGGATCTCACCGTAGCCCCAGCGGTGCGCTGACCAGCCGACGGGACGGTGATACGGTCCGATCCTGAAGCTGCGCGCGGCCTGGAAGTTGTGCTGGTAGGATCCGCGATCCACGCTGGCCGGCCGGGCGTTCCAGCCGTGCGGTTCGGTGACGCGCTGATAACCCTGCGGGCCGGGATGTGGTTCCCCCTGGTGTGCTGCAGGCCGCGCGCCACCGCCCTGATGCGCCCCTTCGGCCGCCATGGCCCCGCCACCCCAGATCATAGCTGCCGTCAAGCAAAGGCCGATCCTCATAAAATTAGCCATGAAAGTCTCCGTTGATTCGGTTGTGGTTGTGATTCGTCTGCGGATGATAAATTTGAGCACACAAAATGGCAAAACCGGGGATCAGGATAATCGGCGAGACGATCGGTGCCAGTCCGGGAACGCTGAAATCGGCCGGGTAGTTATCCGACAGGGCCGGGTGAATATGGCGCTATGCGCCTGCCGTCCTGACCGCCAGCACGCCGTCACCGATCAATTGCGTGGAGAAGCCGGCACGCCGTAATCGGGTCGCAACTTCAAGCGGTACATCGCGTCCGCTGCTGAGCTTGTTGGGGCTGCCGGTGTAGTGAAACAGCCTGCCGCGGCGCCTGAGAACCCGGGCCAGCTGGTCATAAAACACCTGCGAGTACAGTTCCCCGGCGATACCGAAGCGCGGCGGGTCGTGCAGGATCGCATCGACCGACTCACGCTGCATGCTCGCGATCTGCTGCGAGACATCGGCCGTGGTGAGCGTCAGTGCGGCGGCGGTCTCGGGCACCCAGCGATTGTCCGGTGACCAGGGATTGAGGCTGCGCAGCCAGATCACATCGGGATTGCTCTCGTATGAATACACATGCGAGGCCTGCCCGCGCAGGCACCAGGCGGCGAAATATCCCAGGCCGCCGCAGGTATCCAGGATCAGTTTACCGCGCGGCGCAATCAGACCCACCTTGCGCTGCGCATCCGCATACGGCGAGACGCTCGCCGTGGGCAGCATCTTTATGCCGTCGATTTCAAACGTCGGCGGCCCCCACTGTGTGGGTACCAGCTTGATCAGCGCGTTGGTGTAGCGCGACACCGGCTGAAAGGCGCTGTCGAGCCAGTAGTAGATCGTTCGGTCCTTGCAGCCGGCAAGAAACGGGAACTGACGGCCATCCCAGATCCATGCATCGGCGCGCAGCTCGACCGTGGTGCTGGAGCGATCGAGATCCAGCGAACAGCTGAGTGTGGCTACGCCGGCGTTGCGGGCCGCGAGCAATGCTTCGTGTACCGGCAAGGTCAGCAGCGGCCCGGCGGCTGCGCTCACAGCGAATCAATTTCCTGTTCGGACAGCATCCGCCACCGACCTTTCGCCAGTTCGCCCAGCAACAGCGGGCCGAGCGCCACGCGCACGACGCGCAGCACGGCGACATCGAAGGCGGCGAGCAGTCGCCTGATCTGTCGATTGCGGCCTTCATCGAGCACGATTTCCAGCCACGCGTGCTTGTGCCCGGCGCGCAGGCAGCGCACCGATCTGGCGCCCAGGTGCTCGCCGTCCAGCACCACGCCGTGCTCGAGTTGCCGCAGCAACTGTGCCGACGGCAGGCGGTCGATCTGTACATGGTAGGTCTTGAGCAACCCCGAGGCAGGATCGGTGAGCCGGGCAGCCCAGGCGGAATCGTTGCAGAACAGCAGCAGGCCTTCACTGGCCTTGTCGAGTCGCCCGACCGGCGCCAGCCAGGGTAATCCCGCGCCGGCGAGGCAGGTGTACACCGTATCGCGGCCCTGCTCGTCGCTGGCCGTAGTGACCAGGCCACGCGGCTTGTTCAGCATCAGCACCAGTCGCGCTGCTGCTGCCGGCTGCTGGCCATCGATGCGGATGCGGTCGGCGCCCTGCCGCACCGGAAACTCGGGGTCCCGCACCAGGCGCTGGTTCACCCGAACCCGTCCGTCGCGCACCCATTGCGCGGCCTGACTGCGTGATCCCAGGCCGAGCTTGGAGATCACCCGTGCCACGCCGTGACGTGGTGGGCTCGATGCGCGCGAGGGTGGCTTGGCGTTCATCGGTGAAGTTTGCCTTCAGCGAACAGCCGGCGGTAGCTCAAGCGGCGCCTCCACGATCGGATTGAAGGCACACTCACTGGGATAGGCTGATTATAGCCGCCAGGCGCTAGAATGAACCAATGCCGGACTCACTGCCGCTGCTCGATGGCTGGAATAATTTCTACGTGATCGTCGGCTCGTCCGCGGCCGGGCTGACCGGTCTCACCTTTGTCGTGATCGCGCTCGCAGCCGACGCGCATGTAGTACGAATATCCGGGTTGCGCGCCTTCGTCACTCCGATTGTGATGCATTTTGGTGCGGCGCTGTGGATCGCCGCTGTGCTGTGCATTCCGGGACATACGGCTGTGAGTCTGGCGGTCTGCATGATAGTGACCGGAGTGATCCTGAGCGTCTATGCCGGCGCCACGACTTATCGCATGTACCGCGGTCGAGCCACCTACCGGCCGGTGATCGAAGACTGGATCTGGAATGCCGTGCTGCCCTCGCTGTGCTATCTGGGGTTGTTGACCGCCGGCGTACTGGCGGCGCGGCATCCGGCACATGCGCTCTATATCGTTGGCGCCGCAGCGCTGACGCTGCTGTTCATCGGCGTTCATAACGCCTGGGATCTTGCCGTGTGGATGACTGTGGAGCGTCCCACAGCGAAATCACAGCAGGATGCCGCGAGCCCTGCAGAGCCCGGCGCCAAGTCCGGGCCTGACGGGAGCTAGGCGGCGCTGCGCCGGCCTTCCAGATCGTAGGTGCCGGCTGCAATGATCTCGACCGCAGCGAATTCCCCGACGGTAAGCCTGGCGCCGCCGCGGATGCGCACCACGCCGTCGATCTCAGGCGCATCGCCGGCAGTGCGCGCGATCGCGACGCCGTCCTCGATCGCGTCGATCAGCACGCGGCACTTGTGTCCGACGCGTGCCGCCAGGCGCGCGCTGCTGATCTGAGCGGCCTTGAGCATGAAGCGCTGATAGCGCTCCTCCTTGAGCTCATCGGGCACCGGATCGGCGATCGCATTGGCCGCGGCGCCCTCGACCGGTGAGTATTTGAAACAGCCGACCCGATCGAGCCCGGCGGCATCGAGCCACGCCAGCAGCTGCTCGAACTCGGCCTCGGATTCGCCCGGAAAGCCGACGATGAAGCTACTGCGCAGCGTCAGCTCCGGCCGTTGCGCGCGCCATGACTCGATGCGTCGCAGCGTGTCCTCGGCATGCGCCGGTCGGCGCATGCGCTTGAGCACTGCGGGACTGGCATGCTGGAACGGGATATCCAGATACGGCAGCACGCCCTGCTCGCTCATCAACGGGATGATCGCGTCGACATGCGGATACGGATAGACGTAATGCAGGCGCGCCCAGACCCCGAGCGTGCCCAGAGCGCGCACCAGATCGAGGAATCGGGTCTCATACGCCGCGCCGCGCCATTCGACGGCGCGGTAACGGATATCGCTGCCGTAGGCGCTGGTGTCCTGCGAGATCACCAGCAGTTCCCTGACGCCGGCGCGCACCAGCGCTTCCGCTTCACGCATGACGTCGTCCAGCGGGCGGCTCACGAGCTTGCCGCGCAACGACGGGATGATGCAAAAGCTGCAGCGATTGTTGCAGCCCTCGGAAATCTTGAGGTACGCGTAGTGGCGCGGCGTGAGCCGGATGCCCTGCGGCGGCACCAGGTCGATGAACGGATCGTGCGGCTGCGGCAGATGCTGGTTGACGGCCGCGATCACGCGCTCGTAGGCATGCGGGCCCGTGACTCCCAGCACCCTGGGATGCCGATCGAGGATGCGCTGCGGATTGGCGCCGAGGCAGCCGGTGACGAGTACCCGGCCGTTGCGCTGCATCGCCTCGCCGATCGCCTGCAGCGATTCATCGATGGCCGCGTCGATAAAACCGCAGGTATTGACCACCACCAGATCGGCGTCGTCATAGCCGGCAGCGATCGCGTAGCCGCGGGTCTTGAGCTCGGTGATCAGCCGCTCGGAGTCGACCAGGGCCTTGGGACAGCCGAGGCTGACAAAGCCGACGGCAGGCGCGCGGCCACGCACCGTGGATTTTGCTTGCGGCGTACTCATGGGGAATCCTGGGTAACAGGCCTCGGCCTCAAAGCCTGTCGGGGCGTGCCGTCCGGCCGGTACAATGTGGGTTCCTATAGTACATCAGCGGCCGCGCCGGATCGATGCATGGCTTTCGACCTCGAGTATTACCAGCGTTTCTATTTCAATCGCCGTACCGCCGTGACCTCCAGGGCCGAGATGCGTGCCCGCGCGCGACTGATCGCCGGCTGCGTGGACTATATCGGCTTGCCGGTAGCCAAGATCCTGGATGCGGGCTGTGGGGTCGGCCTGCTGCGTACGCCGCTGCTGCGGGGACTCAAGCGCGCCAGCTACACCGGCCTGGAATTCAGCGACTATCTTTGCCGGCGCTACGGCTGGCTGCAGGGCTCGATCGAAACCTTCCGCACCCGCGAGCGTTTCGACCTGGTGATCTGCTACGACGTGCTGCAGTACCTGTCGGCGGCGGCGGCGCGACGGGCGATCGCCAATCTCGCCCGGCTGTGCCGCGGGGCACTGTATTTCGGCGCGCTCACGCGTGAAGACTGGCACCACAACTGCGATCAAAGCCGCACCCACCGCATCCCCGGACTGCGGCCCGGCAGCTGGTACCGGCGCGAGCTGTCATCCGCCTTTCGGCCGATCGGCTGCGGCATGTGGCTCAAGCGCGATCTGCCGCTGACGCTGTGGAATCTGGACGCCGCGGCTTGAGACCGCGCGACTCGAGCGCACGCGAGCTGATCGCATTCGAAGGAGCGGTGTACTGCGAGGCCGCGCACGGTGCCGTCAACCTGGTGCTGCGCGGCGGTTTGACGCAGCTGCTGTTCAGCGGCGCCGATGCCGTGGCGCTGCCTGCCGTACTGCACGACGCCAGGGTGATCGAGATCAGCGATGAAGCCGAGGAGATGCCGCGGCGCTTTCGCATCGAGAGCGCGGAGCTGCGGCTGGAGTTGCGGGCACGCAATGTGCAGCTGCATCGCGATGCGGCGGCGCTGTTCTATGGCGCGGTACCGCCGGTGCGCGTGCCGCTGCGGCTGCGGCTCGGCTGGGGGCTGCTGCTGACGGTATTGCGTGTTCCCGGGGCGGCGGCGCTGCTCAGCAAATTGCGAGGTTCACCATGACGGCACGCATTCCGGTGACCGTGCTGACAGGTTTTCTCGGCGCCGGCAAGACCACGTTGGTCAATCGCATCCTGTCCGAGAATCACGGCAAGCGCATTGCAGTGATCGAGAACGAATTCGGCGAGGTGGGTGTCGACCACGAACTGGTCATAGGCGCCGATGAGGAGATCTTCGAGACCAGCAATGGCTGCATCTGCTGCACGGTACGCGGCGATCTGATCCGGATCCTGGGCCAGCTGCGCAAGCGCCGCGATCGTTTCGATTCGGTCCTGATCGAGACCACCGGGCTGGCGGATCCGGGCCCGGTAGCGCAGACGTTTTTTATCGATGAGGAATTGAAGGAGCACTATGCGCTCGATGCCATCGTGACTCTGGTCGATGCACGTCACATCGAACAGCAGCTGGAACACAGTCAGATCGCGCTGGAACAGATTGCATTTGCCGACGTCATCCTGCTCAACAAGATCGACCTGGTGGATGCGGCCGCACTCGAGCGGATCGAGCGCAGGGTGCGCGGCATCAGCGCCACGGCCGCGGTAATCCACAGCCGCAATGCCGACGTGCCGCTGGAGCGCGTGCTGAGCCTGGGCGCATTCGACCTGGAACGGGCATTGGCACTGGACAATGCGTTCCTCGAGCCGGCACGGCCGTTCGAGTGGGCCGGGCTGTACTCTCTGGCAGCGGGGCGACACGCGCTGCACACCGGTACGCATGGACACGACCACGACCATGGTCACGACCACGAGAATGGGCACGATCATCAGGCACGTGGCCACGAGCTGGCGCAGGTCGACGTGGTGCTGCTGCAAGCCCTGGATGCGAGCGCCGCATCCATCGACGCGCTGCTCGAGCGCGCGACCGCGCTGTTCGAGAGCGAAGCTACCGCAGCCGCGCCCGCAAGCCTGCTGGCAGCCGAGCGGCGTTATCGGCTGCGGCTTGGCGAGGGCGCGAAGTTTCAGCTCGAGGCCGGCGCTGCGGGCTGCTGGGTGCTGTTTACCGAGCATGCGCCGGTCGAGTTCGGACTGCAGCTGCAAGCGGCCGCCCCACTGCAGCAGCGCGAGTTCGGCTCGCACCATCACGATCTTGCGGTCGGCTCCATCGGACTGACCGACGTGCGCGCACTCGATCCGGACAAGGTCAACCACTGGCTGTCGTACCTGCTGCAAAGTCGCGGCGCGGACATCCTGCGCATGAAGGGCGTGCTCAATCTCAAGGGTGAGAATCGGCGCTACGTATTTCACGGCGTGCACATGGTGTTCGACGGCCAGCTCGAGCGCCCCTGGAGTGCCGACGCACCACGCCGCAGCCGGCTGGTCTTCATCGGCCGCAATCTCGATCGCGGTGAGCTCGAGGCCGGCTTTGAATCCTGCGTAGCATGAACGCCGCGCCGGGCCGGCTGCGGCCACGCGAGCGGATCGAGCTGGGCGATTACCCGGTGGATGCCGCATGGTCGGGCGATGGCAAGTTGCTCGCGGTCGCCGGCGGCGAGGGTGGCGTGCTGCTGCTGTCGATGGCAGCGCCGCAGCAGCCGAAAGTCATCGGCCGCCACCACGGCGGGGTGCTGGCGGTGAGCTGGCAGCCCGCGGGACGTTTATTTGCATCATCGGGGCAGGATGGCGTCGTGCTGCTGTGGGATGCGCGCTCGCTCGAGTCCACACCCATCCAGCGCAGCAAGGAATGGAGCGAGCAGCTCGCGTTTGCCGACAACGGCCGGCTGCTTGCGGTGAGCACCGGACGCGCACTGCAGCTATTTGACCCGCAGGGACAGGCGACGCATCGTTTTCCCGATCACGCCGGCGCGATCGCCGCTATTGCCTGGCGACCCAACAGCGCCGAGATCGCCGCGGCGGGCAACGGCGGAGTGCGCATTCACCGGCTTTCCGCGCAACCGCAGTCGCGCGACTATCCATGGCGCGGCGCCTGCCTGACGGCGAGCTGGAATGCCGACGGCCGACTGCTCGCGGCCGGCATGCAGGACGGCAGCGTGCATTTATGGAATGTCGCCAGCGACGATGAATCGGAACTGCCCGCACTGGGCACCAAGGTGTTTGCGACCGGATGGAGCGGCAACGGAAAATTTCTCGCGGCCGCGGCCGGCAGTGCGCTGGTGGTGTGGGACTTCAGCGGCAGGGCCGCGGAGCGCTCGCGTCCGACCGAGCTGCAGGCGCACTCGGAACGCATCACGGCGTTGGCGTTCCGTCCCAGCGGCAGCTGGCTGGCGTCGGCGGCGCGCGACCGGCGCCTGCTGCTATGGCGCATCGGCGCTGCCAACCAGCCGCAGGACGCGCACCTGCTGGCCGATGACTGTACGCTGCTGCGATTCTCGCGCGACGGCGCCCGCCTGGCGGCGGGCGATGCGCGCGGCGGCATGACCATCTACGACTGTACGCCGTAGCGAGCTGCGCTGTTAAGGATTTGGCGAATCAAACTCCACCACGCGACGCATCGTACCGGCATCGCGCGACCAGCCGAAGACGCCGGCGTAGCTCGCGAGCTGCAGCTGCAGCACGTGTGCCCAGGTGAAGCGCTGCAGTGCGCGCTCGCGCGCGTTCGCGCCCAGGGCATCCGGGTTGCGCTCGTACAGCCGGCGGATAGCCTGCGCCAGGCTCACGGCGCTCTCGGGTTGCGCCAGTTCGCCCACCCGCTCATCGACCAGCTCCGGTACCGAACCGGCGCGCACGCCGACCACCGGCCGGCCGCAGGCCATGGCTTCGACGATCACCAGTCCGAAGGTCTCGCTGCTGCCCGCGTGCACCAGGGCGTCGGCCGACGCCAGGCACTGCGCCAGTTCGACGCTGTCGCGCCGATACGGCAGCAGGCTTACATTGTGGCTGAGGCGTCCAGTGCGGCCGCCGCCGATCAACAGCAGGTGGTAGGGTTTGCCCAGCAACGCGATCGCGTCGCGCAGCAGGTGCAGGTTCTTTTCCTGGGAGAAGCGGCCGGCAAACACCAGCAGGCGCGCATCGTCCGGCAGTTGCAGCAGGCGGCGCAGATCGAGCGTGCGCCGTGCCGGTGAGAATACCTCGGTGTCCACGCCAAGCGGCTGGTAGGTGCTGCGCGTCACGCCGAGCCTGGCGAGGTAGCTGCACATCGCGCGGCTGGGAGCCAGCACCAGATCGAACTGCGCGTACACCTGGCGCACGTAGCGCGTGATCGCGCGCTCGACGCCAGTACCGAAGCGACGTCCGAGCACCTGCGCCAGATGAGAATGAAAAAACGCCACCAGCGGGATGTTGCGTGCGCGCGCGACGTGGGCCGCGCACCAGGCCGGATGAAACACGTCGCCGGCCTCGATCAGATCGGGTTCGAGCGCAAACAGCATGCGGGTCCAGATGCCCGGCGACAGCGGCAGGCGGTAGTTGAAGGTGAACGGCAGCCGCACGCCCGCTATGGTGCTGATATCGCCGGGCCGCAGGCGCGTCCGGCTTCCCGGGACCAGCATCGAATGGCCGTGGCTGCTGTGCGTCGCCAGCCAGGCGTGCTTGGCGGTCAGGTAACGCTTCACCCCGCCGCTGGTGGGGGAGAAAAAAAGTGTGGTGTCGACAAGCCGCATGGCGGTTCCCTCAAAGGGAGATCGCATTGCAGCGTCATGTCAATTTGGTGTCAAGCGGGCGGGTTGGCGGAAAGCTCGCTGTCCGACAGTGGCGGGAAGGTGATCCGGTAGCGCGTGAACTGGCCGCGCTTGGCTGCGACCTGTATCCGACCGCCCAGGCGCTGCACGTGATCGCGCACGATTTGCAGTCCGATGCCGCGCCGCGCGGGATTTTTCACGGTCGTGACGCCGGGCTGAAAGATCACGCCGGCCAGTCGCGCCGGATCCGATGTCCTGACCGCGTCCGCGCTCAGTAGGCCCAATCTGACCGCGACTTCGGAAATCCTTTCGGCATCCAGTCCGCCGCCGTCGTCCTGCATGTTGAGATCGAAGCCCTGCGCACCGCGATCGATGAACTCGACCACCAGCGTGCCGATCTCCGGCTTGGCGCGCTCGGCGCGCTGCTGCGGCGCCTCGATGCCGTGCTCGATCGAGTTACGCAGCAGCTGGCCGAGCAGATCGAACAGCGTGCTGATCCAGGCCTCGGGGATGTCTTCCAGGCCCATGGTCACCAGGGCCACGCGCTTGCCCTGTTCGGTGGCGAATTTGTCGCTCAGCTGCTGCAGGGCGGCAATGAATTTAGGCGGGGCGCGCTGCTGCGCCGTTTCGAATTCCTCCTCCGCGCCGTCCTCATCGGCGGCCGGCAGGTGCACGGCGGCGCAATCGGCGGCGATCAGAAGATGGCTGCACAGTTCCTCCAGCGTCACCATCGCCGGCAGCAGATCATTGCCGCTGATGTCGGCCCGCTGCTCGATGGCATGCAGCGTCGCCTGGGCGCTGAGCACACGCGAAGTGACGCTGGGCAGATGCAGGCCGACCATCGCCTCGCTGAGCGAGGTCAGCTCGCTCTGCAGGCGTTCGATCTTGCCGCGGAACGCGCCGTCGTCGCGGGTCGTCATGCGCAGCGCCGCGCGGATGCGCTCGACGGTGTCCAGAGCGTGCGTCATGCAAGCGGCCAGCGGCTCCAGTTCGGACAGCAGCAGCGAGCGGTACAGATCGCGCTGGTCGCGCAGCGTTTCGATTTCGACCATCAGCGCACCCGGCATGGCCTGGATGGCGGAGTCGTTCATGCTTCACCTGCCTGGGCATCCGCCGGCGCTGCCTGCGCCGCCAGGTCGTCGATCGCAGCCATCAGCGCCGAGCAGGCCGCCGCGGCGTCGGGGAAACGCCGGTGGCGCTCGCGCGCCATGAACTGTTCGAGCAACGGCTCGAACCCCGCCAGCGGGGCCGGCAGCCGCGGCCGCGGCCCGTGCACGTGCTGCTGCATGACCTCCACCGCGCTGTTGCCCATGTATGGCTTGCTGCCGGTGAGCATTTCGAACAGCATGACGCCGACGCTGTACAGATCACTGCGCGAATCGAGCGGTATGCCTTGTGCCTGTTCCGGACTCATATAGTACGGCGAGCCGCGCAGCACGCCGATGGCGGTGTTCTGGCCGCTGGATTCGAGGCCTTTTGCCAGCCCGAAATCGATCAGCACCACCGAGCCGTCCTCGCGCAGCATCACGTTCGGCGGCTTCAGATCGCGATGAATCAGGCCGGCGCCATGGATGATGCGCAGCGCCCCGCAGATGCGCAGCGCGTAGCCCAGGCTCTCGGCCACACTCATGGGCTGTTGCAGCCGCGTCTTCAGATCGCCGCACGGAAAATATTCCATGGCGATGAATTCCCGGCCGGCGTGAAACCCGTAGTCGTAGATCTCCACCACCGAACGGTGCTGGACCGCGCTGATGGCGGCGTATTCGCGCGCGAACTCGCGCGATTCTTCCGCGCCCTCGACGCTCGGCTTGCTGATCTTGAGCGCGACGTTGCGTCCCAGGGTGATGCTGTAGGCGAAGTAGACCGCGGCGCGGGAGGATTCGCCGAGCTTGTGCAGTATGGCGTATTGCGGCAGGTCCAGATGCGACGGGGCGATGCGACGCGGCAGCGCCCTGGCCGGCCGCGGGCGCGCCTGCGGTGGCCGCCGGCGCGTCCGCAGTGCCAGGCGCAGCGCGGTCGCCAGGCGCTGGGCGTTGAGCACCGAGCGCGGCAGATAATCGGCCGCGCCCAGTCGCATCGCGCGCACCGCAGTCAGCTCGTTGCCGCCGGAGGCGATGACCACGACCGGCGGCGTGTCGTCACGGCTCGCTAGCTGCCGCAGCGATTCCAGACCGGTGGCCGGATCCTCGGGCGCCTCGCCGCATTGCGCACCGAGCACGATCAGATCCAGGTCCTTCCTCGAGACGGTCGCAGCCGGCAGCGCAAGCGCAGCCGGCTCCATCTCCTCGACCGTGGCGTCGGGCCACAGGATCTCGACATGATGGCGCAGCCAGGTGCGCAGTTCGCGTTCGTCACCGACGATGAGCAGCCGCGGGTTCATGGCTGGAAGCGCAGTCTGAGGCGCGCGCGCTGCGCTACCGCAACGCCATCGCGCTGCACCGGCTGGTAGCGGCTCTGCGACAGCGCGCTGATCGCGGCCTGCTCGAACACGCCGTGCGGCTCGGCGGTCTGTATCCGGATGTCGGTGACCTTGCCGTCGGGGGTGACGGTGAATTCCAGTTCCACCGCTCCGCTCACACCTTTTGCCAGTGCGTCGGGCGGATATACCGGTTGCACGAAGTGCTTGCGCTGCAGTCGGGCCTCCGGCACCACCTCGGGCGTGGCCACGGCCTGGGCCCGGTCGATCGCGGCGGCGGCCGCGGCGAGTTCCTCGCCGTCGAGGCCGTCGCCCTCTACGGCATGCAGCCGCTGCTGCGCGCCGGCCAGGTCATTGCGTGCCAGGCGGGCCTGCACGTCGGCAGCGATTGCCGTGCGCAGCGAATGCAGCATCATCGGCAGCGCCGCGTTGTCCGGGTCCAGGACCTTGAGGCGGCGGTAGTTGGCGAATGCAGTTTCATCACCGGGCTCCAGCAGCTGTCCCTGGCCCAGATGCTGGTTGAAGTCGCGCTGCAAGGCCAGCACTTCCTCGGTGCGCGTGCCCTGGGCGTGCTGCAGTGTATCGAGCTGCGTGCGGAGCGTCGCCAGCGTCGCCTCATTGATCTGGTAGTCGCGACAGGCCTGCAGCCAGCGCGCGGCCGCCTCGCCATCGCCAGCGGCGATGGCCGCGCGCAGCTTGCCGAGCAGCGCGTCGCCGAGCGCCAGCGCCACCGCATCCACGTCGGCATCCTCCGGCGCCAGCCCGACGGCCGAGCGCACGTAATCGCGGGCGCTGTCGTTGGCGGGCTCGAGCAGCGCGCCGCCGGCCAGGCGCTTTTGCGCCAGCTGCACGTAGACGTGCGCCTGCTCGATGCGCGCGCCGAGCGCGGTGCGCCGGACCTGCTCGGCCAGGGCTGCCTCGCGCGCCTCGCTTTCACTGATGAGGCGGTCGCGCTCGGCGCGATCGGCGGCGGCCCGGTCGATCGATTCGCGTTCGGCCTCGGCAGCCTGGGCGGCCAGGTCGGCCGGCGCGGGCGCCGCGGCGGGCCCGGACAGCGGGCTGGCCGTCACCTGCGCCGTCAGCTGCGCCGGGACCTGCGCCGAGCCGGTCAGCGGCCAGCGCCACAGCACCGCGCCCACGGCAGCGGCAATCAGGGCAATGAAAATCGTCGTCACGATCCAAAACGGGCGGCGGTGGCCTGCGTTTCCGAACGGGTTTTGGCCGGTCGCTCCAACCACGGCGTTGCCGGCTGCCAGCGGCAACACCGTCGCCTGATCGACCAGGCTCTGGCGGCGCAGCAGCGCCGCGTCTACGAACAGCTTCAGCCGCTGTGCCGATGCCGGTTTATGGGCGAAGCGGAAGATGGTGCCGTCGGCGATCTGCGCGGTGAACTGGTTCTGCAGCAGCGCCGGTCCGGCCAGCAGCAGCAGCAGTTGCGGGAACTGGCGATGCACGTTGGCGATGAACTGGTCCAGCGGTGTCGGTGCGGCGGCGGCGTCGATCAGGGCCACGGCCGCCGCGTTCGCGACCAGCTGATCGGCGAAGCGGTCCGCCGACGGCGAGCTGACCACGGCGGCCTGGTCGATCGCGGCCACGGTCAGGGCCTCGAGCAGCAACGGGTCTTCCGACAGCGCGACGAACACCAGCGACGCGCGGGCGGCTGCCGCCGGCGCCGGCAACGACGACTCCAGCGCGCGTGCGCGATCACGGCCGGAGCCGTGATCCGCGGCAGTGGGGGCGGCTGGGGCGGTTCGCGGTTTCATCCGGCTCCGTGGTCCGACTCTTTGGGGCAGAATATCGCCTGATCCCACGGACTGTATGCTGTCTGTCGATGCGGACAATGCTGCGTCCGGGCGGTCGCGACGGAACTGTGACGCTCTCGGTCCCGGGCCACCGATAATGTGACGCGCCTCACCTGTTTAGGAGAACGGCGATGCTGCGCCTGCGTGCCGCCGAAGCGGCGGATGTTCCGGTCATATTCCAGCTCATCGGCGAGCTGGCGGACTACGAGCGCCTGCGCCACCAGATGGTTGGCAATGCCGATGATTTGCAGCGCCACCTGTTTGGCGAACCGCGGTTCGCGCACGCCATGATGGCGGACTGGGACGGCCAGGCGGCCGGCTTCGCGCTCTACTTCTTCAATTATTCGACCTTCCTGTGTCGCCCGGGGATGTATCTGGAGGATTTGTTCGTGCGTCCGGCGCATCGCGGCCGGGGGATTGGCCTGGCGCTGCTGGCGGCCCTGGAGCAGCGTGCCCGCGATGCCGGCTGCGGCCGGCTGGAATGGGCGGTGCTGGACTGGAATGAGCCGGCGATCGGGTTCTATCGCCGCTTCGGCGCGCGGCCGATGCAGGACTGGATTTTGTATCGCAAGGAACTGTCGTGAACCAAGCTCAGGTGGTGCCGGCGCTGCGCCTGAAGCTGCGCGGCGAGGCACCCATGCCCTTGGCAAAGAAGCGGCTGAAATAGGCCGGGTCGTCGAATCCCAGGTAATAGGCAATCTGCGTGATGGACATGCCGGTGTAGCGCAACTGGCGCTCGGCCTCGATCAGCATGCGTGCGTGGATCAGCTGGGTCGGTGACTGGCCGGCGACCCTGACGCAGGCCTTGCGCAGCGCCGCCTCCGAGGTGCCGATCTCGCGCGCATAGGCGCCTACTCCGAGATGACCGCGGTAACGCCGCTCGATCGCCTCGCGGAAGCGGGCCACCATCTCGCGTTCGCGATTGGCGGCGCTGGGAGCCGGCAGCGCCGTGCCCTCCGAAATGCGCAACAGGTTGGTCAGCAGCGTCGTGAGCAGGCCGTGCAGCGCACTGTCGCGGCCGGTGGCGGCGCGCGACGACTCGCGCAACAGCATCGTCGCCAGTTGCGTAAGGTCGGTGGCGGCGAGCTGGCCGCGGCGGAATCCGGCAGCGGCCGGCCGGTCCAGGATCTCCCACAGGCCGCCGCTGTCGCGGAAGATCTCACGCGCCAGTCCCGCGGCGAAGGTCACCACCAGGCCGTCGGTCTGTTTGCCGAACTGGAAGGAATGCACCGTGAGCGGCGGCACGATCACGAACGCCGGGCCGCGCAGTATCCGTATCTCGCCGTCCAGTTGCGCCTCGATCGGCCCGCGCCAGACGATCAGCACCTGGTGCAGGTCGCGGTGGCGGTGGGCGCGGATTTTCCAGTCGTACAGACTGCTGCGCGCGGCAATGGTTTCGACGTGGACGGTGCGCGCATCGGGCGCCCGCAGCGGTTCACCGTATAGAAAAAAGGCCGGTACGTCTGCGCGCTCGGCCGAGGTTCCGCGGCGATTCAGGCGCGGTGACATGATTCGAAAAGTACAATTTCCGGCAGCCGCCGTCCATGGCCGCCGCCGCCGCTGCTCTCTAGTACTTCAGGCCGAGCGTGGCGTACCACTCGCGCGGCGGGTTGTAGGTGCCGAAGATGACGCCGCCCGCGATCTGCGGCTGCCCGGTGGTGACGTAGCGCTTATCGGTCAGGTTGGTGCCGCCGAAGGTGAAGGTGATCTTGCCGCTGGGGGAAACGATGCTGGTCGAAGCATTGACCATATCGACGTCGGGCCGGGCCAGCAGCGGGGTGTTCTGCGCGTCGTTGAACATATGGCTGGTATGCGAGTAGTCCACCGCGGCGCGCAGCGTCGCGCCGTTGGCGAGGACGGTGTGCACGTCCGGGCTGATCGATATCTTCAGTCGCGGGGTCTTCGGCAGTTCGCTGCCGGTGAACGCGGCCGCAGCCGGGTTGATGGTGGTGTAGTAGGCATCCATGTAGCCCAGGTTTGCGGTGAGCGAGAAGTGCTGTCCCAGGCGCGACTGCGTTTCCAGTTCCAGTCCCTTGATCGTGGCATTACCGGCGTTCTGGGTCACCGGCGACGTACTGATCTGGTAGGTCAACTGGATACCGTCGTACAGGCTGTAGAACGCCGCCGCGTTGACGATCAGCTGGCGATCGAGCCATTCCGACTTGAACCCCAGCTCGTAGGTCTGGTCGGTCTCCGGGCCAAAGGCCTGGGCCGGGGAGCCCGGCGGCAGCGGGGCGGTCAGCCGCGTGGTCCAGCCGCCGGTCTTGAAGCCCTTGGCGTAATCGGCGTAGAGCATCAGGCTCGGATCGAAATGGTACTGGACCCCCACGGTCGGGGTGAACTCGGTGAAGTTCTGATGGTTTTCACCCACTGGGTAGACCTGGTTCGGATTGGCCGGATTGGGAAAGCCCAGCGCCTGCTGGCAGGTCAGGGTGGCCGGCGCTCCGATCAGACTTGCCGATGCATTGTAGGGATAGCAGCCGGAGATCTTGTAGAAGAACTGATTCAGGTCCTGCTGGCCGCCGGTGAAGGTTTTGCGGTCCTCGGACTCGCGGCCCCCGAGTGTGATGCCGATGTGATCGGTGACGCTATAGTCGGCGTGCACGTAGGTCGCATACGAGCTCGTGTTGAGTGTATTCGGACCATCGATCTGCAGCAGGCCGCCGCCGAAGGTCACATAGTCGTGGATGTAGCCGCCTTCGTTGAAATAGTACAGGCCGGCGACGAGTTTCAGCTTGGAATCCAGCAGGTCCCCGACCAGCTGCAGTTCTTCGGAAATCTGATGCTGAGCCTCGGCGAAACTCAATTCGAAGAAATCGATCGGCGAGCCGTCGGCGTCCAGACCCGGGGTCCAGTGCAGGCGCCGCCAGCCGGTGATGGAGCGCAGCGTAAACGACGGGTTGAGGACCCACTCGGTGGTGAGCGCCCCGCCGTAGGAGTCGAGCTTGTCGAAGTTCTCGCCGGTGGCGTAGGTGGTATCGATGTTGCCGGTGTTGGTCACCGCCGGGCCATACAGCAGCCGGGTGGTAGCCGGGTTGAGATTCGCCTGCCACAGCGGCGTGCCGACGACGTTTCGGGGTCCGCAGACCAGCGGCGCGGTGGGCGCGAAGGCGATCCCGAGCAGGCAGGCGTTGTAGAACGCACCGAACACCGCGGTGGGACCGGAGGTATTGGTGGCCAGGACGGTACTCGCCGTGGACGGCTGGTTGGTATGCGTCCAGTCGAGCGACAGCGTGGCGGTCAACGAGTCGGACGCTTTCCATAGCAGTTTGGCGCGCGCCACCTGCTGATTCTCGCCGCCCTGGGTATCGAAGGCCTCGGTTCCGGAACTGTGCAGTGCACCCACCGGATCGGACACGTACGGCGTCGGCGACGGATACGGAATGCGCTTCTGATAGCCATCCCGGTACTCGTTGGAGAACGTGACCGTCGACAGCAGATTGCTCGCCAGCGGTATGTCTGCCATCAACGCGACGTCGCGCCGGTCGTAGCTGCCACCGGTCACCTGGGCCTGCACCGCCAGCTGATCGCCAGGTGTACGGGTAACGATACTGATCGCCCCGCCGATGGTATTGCGCCCGAACAGCGTGCCCTGTGGGCCATTGAGAATTTCGATGCGTTCGACGTCGAGCAGATTCTGGTTGGCGCCGACCGTGCGCGCGTAATAGACACCGTCGACATAGACGCCCACGCCCGGATCGAGGTTGAAGGCGAAGTCATCCTGGCCGATGCCGCGGATCGAGGCCGACAGTACCGAGTTGGATCCTGAAAACGGCGAACCAGCGTCAAGATTGACGTTCGGCGTCAGGGTTGACAGGCTGTGGATGTCGGTCGCGCCCTTGGCGCGCAGTTCGGACTCCGAGAACGCCGTGATGGCGATCGGCACTTCCTGGATGTTCTCGGTGCGCTTCTCGGCGGTAACGACGATCTCCTGGAGCGTGCCGCTGTCCGCGCCGGTCGAGCTCTGCGGGAAGGCCGTCAGCGGCAGCACGGTGCCCAGCGCGCCGAGCGCCCACAGTGTTTTGCGATTCATGCATCCCCCCGTTCTTGATGTTCGGCAGATCGATGTTGCGCGCGCCGCTATTCGCCGGCGTCGAGTGGTGACGCAATACGCCCGCTTGCGCCGGCGCAGGTCACGCAGCAATCGATGGTCACGTTGGCCCCCCACTGCCGCACCGCTTGCGCCGGCTCCGGTGGCGCTCTCGCAGTGCTCGCGGCGAGGTTAGTCGCGCGGGTCGCGCGGGTACATGGACGAAACTCGCGGGAACTTGGATTTTCTGTCGACTGTTACCGGAACCTCAGCCCGACGTAATTTTCGGCAAATGCCGCGGCGGCTGATGGCGACTCGCCGATGTACTCGAGCTCCGCCAGCTGCATCTTGCGGGCAAATGTCTCGTCGGAGAAGCGGTGCATCAGCATCGTGAACCACCACGAGAAGCGCGTGGCCTTCCACACCCGTGCCAGCGCACGTGAGGAATATTGGTCGAGCAGTGTCTGGCTGCCGGCACGATAGAAGTCGACCATCGCTTCGAACAGCACCCGCACGTCCGCGGCCGCGAGGTTCAGTCCCTTGGCGCCGGTCGGCGGCACGATATGCGCCGCATCGCCCACCAGGAACAGCCGGCCAAATCGCATCGGCTCAGCGACGAAGCTGCGCAGCGGCGCAACGCTCTTCTCGATCGACGGCCCGGTGATCAGACGCGAGCGGTACTTTTCCGGCAGGCGCAAACGCAGCTCATCCCAGAAACGCTGGTCGGGCCAGCTCTCGATATCGTCGTCGAGCGGACACTGCAGGTAATAGCGGCTGCGGGTCCTGGAGCGCATGCTGCACAGGGAGAAGCCGCGCTCGTGGTTCGCATAGACCAGTTCTGCGGCCACCGGTGGCACATCGGCCAGCACGCCGAGCCAGCCGAAGGGATAGATACGTTCGTGCAGCGTGATCGCATCCCTGGGAACGCTGGCGCGCGTGACGCCGTGGTAGCCATCGCAACCGGCGATGAAATCGCACTCCACCTCGCGGCGCTCACCGCGGTGGCTGTAGCTCACGCGCGCACTGCGCCCGGCGTAATCATGGATCGCGACCTCCTTGGCTTCCCAGACGATGCAGCCGCCGGAGCTGGTACGCGCATCAGCCAGGTCTTTCTGCAGCTCGGTCTGTCCATACACCATGACGCGCTGTCCGGTGAGCGCCTTCAGATCGATGCGGTGCGTGTGGCAGTCGAATGCGAGTTCGACGCCGTCGTGCGCCAGACCCTCGCGCATCATCCGCGCCCCGACACCGGCCTGGTTCAGCAGATCGACCGTGCCCCACTCCAGCAGTCCGGCGCGTATGCGCGCCTCGACGTACTCGCGCGTCTGTCGCTCCAGTACGATGGATTCGATGCCGCGCGTGTGCAACAGCTGGGACAGCAGCAGCCCGGACGGACCGGCGCCGATGATGGCGACCTGGACTCTCGACATTGCTCTCCCCGCCGCGACGCGCGCCGCACGCAGCCACAGCCTCCATAGTAAGGATTGGCGCCGGCGCGAGAATGGACGGAACTCACCGGAATTTGGACTTTTGTTTCAATGTTGCAGGCTTCAAGGAGTGGTGCCGGAGCTGCCCCGGGCGCAGCACGCGGCGCTAGCGGCCGCCCCCGGGGCCCTGGCGGGCGGATATACACTGGCGGCCCAATTGCGCTCCATAACGGTTGCATGCCACAAGTCACATACATTGAGCCCGACGGTCGCGTCCGGACACTACAGGTCGACGCCGGCAGCAGCGTCATGCGCGCCGCGGTGGACGCCGGTATCGAGGGCATCGAAGCTCAGTGCGGTGGCAACTGCGCCTGCGCCACCTGCCATTGTTACGTGCAGGATCCGTGGCTGGACAAACTGCAGCCGCCCTCCGATGATGAGACATTGATGTTGAGCAATGTGGCAGCGGAGCGGCGCCCCAACAGCCGGCTGTCCTGTCAGTTGGTGGTCGAGCCGGCGCTCGACGGTCTGACCGTAGAGCTTCCAGAGCGCCAGAGCTGACGACGCAGGCGAATTAATACGTGGATGCCCAGGCCCCAATTCTGATCATCGGTGCGGGACAGGCCGGCGTGCAGATCGGCGAATCGCTGCGCCAGGAAGGCTACGCGGGCGAGCTGCTGCTGATCGGCAACGAGCTGCACCCACCCTACCAGCGTCCGCCGTTGTCGAAGAAGTGGCTGATCGAGCCCGGTGCACACAGCGCGCTGGCGCTGCGCGGCGCCGATTCGCTCCGGCGCCGCAGGATCGAGCTCAGGCTCAACACTCACGTGACCGCGATCGATCGCGCGGCATCGCAGCTGCAGCTGGCCAGCGGTGAGCGCCTGGCCTACAGCAGGCTCGCGTTCGCCACCGGGGCATTGGCGCGCGCACTGCCGCTGCCGGGCGCAGCGCTCGGTGAGGTGCTGAGCCTGCGCTCGATCAACGACTCGGCCGCCATCGCTGCGGCGATCCGCCGCTGCGCGGCCGAGGGTCGACCGGTGGTGGTCATCGGCGGCGGTTTTATCGGCCTGGAAGTGGCTGCCAGCGCGCGCAAGCTTGGGGCTGAGGTCACGGTGCTCGAGGGGCTGCCGCGACTGATGTCGCGCGTGACCGCGCCGATCGTATCCGAAGCGTTCGAGCGCCTGCATCGCGCCCATGGTGTGCAACTGGTGTTCGGCGCACAGGTGACGGAGCTTAAGGCAAGCGGCGGCCGGGTCGAGGCGGTACGCACTGCCGATGGGTGCGAACACGCCGCCGGCTGTGTTGTGGTCGGAATCGGCGTGGTGCCCGACGACCGGCTGGCCGCCGCCGCAGGCCTGGCCTGCGATCGCGGCATCATCGTCGATGATTGTGCGCGCACCAGTGATGCGTCGATCGTCGCGGCCGGCGACTGCACCGCGCGCCGCCTGGCCGATGGGCGCTTGCTGCGGCTCGAGTCGGTACAGAATGCGGTGGAGCAGGCCAAATCGGCGGCGGCGGCGCTCATGGGGCGCGAGCGGCCGTTTCGCGCCGCGCCGTGGTTCTGGTCCGACCAGTACGACATCAAGTTGCAGATGGTGGGCCTGAGCACCGGCTACGACCAGGTGGTGACGCGCGGCGATCTGCAGAAACCGGCGTTCTCCGCGTTCTATTTCCAGGCGCGGCGCCTGATCGCGGTCGACTCGCTGAATCGTATCCAGGACCACATGCAGGCCAAGCGCCTGCTGGATCACGGGCTGTCGCCGACTCCCGAACAGGTCGCCGATCCGCTGTTCGAGCTGCAGAGTCTGCTCAAGGAGGTAAAACTCGCTACTGCGGACGGAGCATGAATTCCTGGCCGCGGTAGTCCAGCGCCACGCCCTCGCGCGTGATCGCCAGTACCCGTGGGCCCTCGGGCAACGCATCACCCTCGCGCACCCGGTGCATGTTGATCATCGCGTAACGGTCGCGCGGGCGCTCGGCATAGACATGCAGGTCCAGCCGCAGGTCCGGCAGATCGCCACTGACGTCGCTGAAGCTCGGAAGATTGGCGTAGTGGCTGGCGCTGTCGCGTTCGGACCTGGTGCCGGCGCGGCCGGGGGGCAACGCCGGCTCATCGTCGGCGGGGTTGCCTGCGCTGTCCTGCTCGTCGCCGCCAGTCTCCGGCGGGGAGAAATTCCTCGGCGCCGGCTGCATGCTGCCGCTGCCGCCGAGCATCGACGCCGATGTGTCCAGAACCGGCGCTGGCACACCGGGGCTGATCGGCGGCATTGCCGCGCTCGGTGCTACCGGCGCGACGCTGGCTGGCAGAACCCCAGACGATGCCGCCCCTGAGGATGTCGGCACGCCCGCCGTCGGGCCGGACGCGGCGACTGCCGGCGGTGCCTGGGCCTGCGAGGCCGCGGGCCGATGCAGCACGAAGGCCAGCAACAGCAGCATGTTGACCGCCAGCAGGGCGCCGACCGCAATCACCCAGGTCGGATAGCGGCGCCGCGGCTGGGAAATGTGCACTTCGAGCAAAGTCGGTCCGCTCTGCCGCTGCCGCTCGGCCTCGGATTTCTTCAGTGCGTCGAGAATGAGCGACATCAGCCGCCCCGAGTGGACGCCTGTTGTGCCGCACGCGGCTGCAACAGCGGCGAATCCGGTGCCGCCAGCACCGCGTCCAGCGCCACCTGGGTTTCGATACCGGCGATGCCGTCGACCGTGAGGCGATTGGCGCGCTGAAACTGTTCGACCAACTGCACCAGGCTCCCATCGTATTCATCGCTGGTCGAGGCGTTGCTGGTGCCACCGCTCCAGCGATTGAGCTGCTCACGCAGCTGCCGTACCGGTGCGCCGCGCATCCCGGCACTCAGGTCGCGCACGTCCTTGCCGCCGGGACGCCACAACAGCACGAAGTCGCCGAACCAGTAGCGCGTGAGTTCCGCGACACTGACGGTCGCGCTTTGGCTGCCAATCTGCACTTGCGCCGTATCGTCCCCAAGCGCACGCAGCACGACCTGACTGGCCGTTCCCGCATCGTCGCTCAGCATCAGGATGGCGGGTCGGTTGAGCATACGCAACTGTGCCAGCGAACCGCGCTGCATCAGACAGCGCAGACCCTGTGCCAGGGCCTGGCTGCAGCCATCGGTCTTGCCGCGGCTGTAGCTCGCCTGCCACAGGCCGAGCAGCTGGGTGAACGCCGTGTCGGTGTCGGTGCTGCTGCGGTTCATGGCCAACAACTGCGCAAACGCCGGCGGCACCCCCGCGGTGGCTGGCGCCGGTTCCGCGCCGCTGCCGGGCGCCGCTGCGGTCGTGTCGGCCGGCGGCGCGGCGGCAGCAGCCGCGGGCGCCGCACCCGATGCCG
>DATAJH010000092.1:0-5462 GCA_036262215.1 Steroidobacteraceae bacterium | reverse complement strand
TTCAACGGCACCGCCGATTTGCCCAAGATCGCGTCCGATCTGCAGATGGAAATCGACGAACTGTTCCCGGTGGCCGAGACGCTGCAGATGATGCGCTTTGCCGAAGTCGAAGGCGGCGATATCAAGCTCACACCCGAAGGCGTGGCGTTTGCCAATGCCGATCTGCATCAGCGCAAGCAGATCTTCGCGCGCCATCTGCTCAACTACGTGCCGCTCGCAGCCCATATCCGCCGCGTGCTCGATGAGCGCGCCTCGCATGCAGCGCGCAAGAGCCGCTTCATCGACGAGCTGGAGGATTTCATGGGCGAAAACGACGCCGAGCAGACCCTGCGCGCCGTAATCAGCCTGGCGCGCTACGCGGAAGCATTCGCCTACGACGACGCCAACGAGATGTTCAGCCTCGAGAATCCCGTCTGATCGCTGCGACCGGCGGGGGAACCCTCAAGAGGCGGGAAATACATCAGAGGTGTAGTGCTATATCACGGCATTTTTGATTATAAAAATGCCGTGATATAGCACTGCACCTCTCAGGTACATCCGGACTCTAGATGTCTCCTGCTCCGGTCATAGTAGTCCGGAGATACTGAGATGAAACGGGTCGTGGGTGTGCACCTCCAGTTGCATGAGCCCCGCGGCGTCCAGCTGCGCGCGCACTTCCTCGGGCTCAAAAGCGGCGCACAGCGAATTGAAAAAATCCCGTTGCAGGATCTCCGGCTCATTCTTCGAGGTGGCCTCCACCATGCGGCGGGCGTCGAGCTCGCTCGCCGGGCGCCGCAGGTCGGCAACGAACACGGCGCAACCGCCATCGGCGCTGTCGGCGCAGTCGGCCAGCGTCTGCCACAGCACCTGCGGCTGGTGCAGCTGGTGCAGCAGGCTGTGGCTCATGATCAGCCGCCAGGGCTCCTGCGGCAGCTGGCACTGCGGAATGATGCCGTAGCGCACGCGCACGCGATCGCGCAGCGCCGGCTCGGCGTCGATAGCACGCTGCGCCAGAGCCAGCATCGGCCGCGAGCCGTCGATGCCGACGAAGTGCGCTTCCGGGTAGGCGCGCGCGAAGCGCAGCAGCACATCGCCTGCGCCGCAGCCCAGATCCAGCACCGGACCGCGAAGCGCCAGGCGCGGCATCAGGCTGCGAAACATCTCGACTCGGGCACCATGGGTGACACTGAAGTCGGCCTCGGCATAGGCCAGGGCCTGCTCCGGATCGTCCATCAGCTCCGGCTCGGGGATGCGCTCCATGCTTGTTATTGTTCCGTTCCTGGTACAGTATGCGCCCTGAGAGTCGCCCTAAGCGTCAAGAGAGATACAATATGTGGCTGGCTTCGGAAATGGCCGCATTCGCGCACGTCTCCGAGCTCAAATCCTTCACCGCCGCCGCACACGCGCTGGGGGTGCCCAAGGTCGCCGTCAGCCGTGCCATCTTAAGCCTCGAACGCCGGCTGGGCACGCGCCTGCTGATACGTACCACGCGACGGGTGGCACTGACTGCTGCCGGCGCGCTACTGCTGCCCCACAGCCAGCGTCTGCTGGCCGAAGTGGAGGCCGTCAGGGCGCGCTTTGCGCCGGCCGGCGCCGACCAGCGCCGGCTGCGCGTCATCGTGGATCCAGGCTATGGCCGCCTGCTGGTCACACCGCTGATACCGCGCTTCCTGGAGCGCTATGCCGGCTTCGAACTCCAAGTGGTGGTGGTCGATACGCTGCCGGAAGGCCCGGGCGAGGACTGGGATCTGCTGGTCTGCAACGACACCACCCAGCAGTCTGGCACCCAGCACCCGGCGCTGACACGTACGCCGCTCGGCAGCCCGCCGCTGCTGCTGTGCGCGACGCCGGCGTACCTGGCGCGCCATGGGCGTCCAAAAACACCGGCGCAGCTGTCCGACCATAGCGTACTGCGTGCACTCGATGCGGCCGCCGATGGCGAATCGGCGGCGGGGACGCTGCGCCTGCGCCGCGATGGCACCGGCCGCGGCGCCGCGCGTCGCGAGGGCGGCGGTCGCGACGGCGAGCAGCAGCCGATACGTCTGCGGCCGGCACTTCAGGTCAACGATCCGGCGCTGGTGCATGCCAGCACGGCGGCCGGCTTAGGTATTGGTGTGCTGCCGGAGTTCCTGTGTCGCCAGGGCCTGGCCATGGGCAAGCTCGAGCGCGTACTGCCGGAGTGGTCGGTGGCCGCGCCGCTGCAGCTGCAGGCGGTGTACGCCGCCGAGCGTGCCGGATCACCGGCCATCCGCCAGTTCGTCGAATTCGTGCTTGCCAACATGGTGCCGGTGCTGGGCGGACCGGCGGCGGACAGCTAGCGCTGCAGCAATCCCGCTAGAGCAGCTCCGGGTCGGCGTCGGCGACGCTGGCGCCGCCGGACTTGACGATGCGCAGCAGGCTCAGCGACTGCGGCAGCAGATGCTCGGCGTAGAAGCGCGCCGTCTGCAGCTTGGCGCGATAGAACTTCTCATCGCCGCTGCCGGCGGCGAGCCTGGCGCTGGCAATCGCGGCACTGCGGGCCATCATGGCGCCGCCGAGCACGCGCCCGCACAGGTGCAGATAAGGCACCGACACCGCATAGGCGCGCGCCGGCGTTTCGGCCACCTGCGCTCGCAGCGCTTCGGTGGCATCGCGCAGCACGGTGACGGCCTCGATGGTGGCGTTACGGGCGCTGCGCATGGTCGGATCGCTGCCCTTGAGGTCGTTCAGCTCGCGCAGCGTGTCGCCCAGCAGCGCAGTCATCGCCGCCCCGCGATCGCGGCCGAGCTTGCGGCCCACCAGGTCATTGGCCTGGATCCCGGTGGTTCCTTCGTAGATCGAGGTGATGCGCGCGTCGCGCAGCGTCTGCGCCACGCCGGTCTCCTCGATGAAACCCATGCCGCCGTGCACCTGCACCGCCAGCGAGGCCAGCTCCGAGGCCTGGTCGGTGCACCAGCCCTTGACGATCGGGATCAGCAGCTCGCCGCGCGTCAGCGCGGCGACACTGCGGGCCTGGTCGGTTTCGGCGCGCGCGCGATCGAGCTGCCAGGCGGTGTAGAGCGCCAGCGCGCGCATCGCCTCCACGTTGGCTCTCAAGGTCAGCAGCATGCGGCGCACATCCGGATGATGCGCGATGGTCGCGGCCGCATCGCCGCTGGCGCCGGCCGGACGCCCCTGGACGCGGTTGTGCGCCCACTCGCTCGCCTGCTGCAGCGCCAGCTCGGCGAGGCCGACGCCCTGCACGCCGACCGACAGGCGCGCGGAATTCATCATGATGAACATGTACTCGAGGCCGTGATGCGGCTTGCCGATCAGATAACCGGTGGCTCCGCCGCGATCGCCGTAGGACATCACGCAGGTCGGGCTGGCGTGGATGCCGAGCTTGTGCTCGATCGAGACGCAGCGCAGATCGTTGTGCTCGCCGAGGCTGCCGTCAGCGTTGATCAGCAATTTGGGCACCGCGAACAGCGAGATGCCCTTGATCCCGGCCGGGGCGCCATCGATGCGCGCCAGCACCAGGTGCACGATATTGGGCGTCAGGTCGTGCTCGCCGTAGGTGATGAATATTTTCTGTCCGCTGATGCGATAGCTGTCGCCATCGGCGGTGGCGCGCGCGCGGATCGCCGCCAGGTCCGAGCCGGCCTGCGGCTCGGTGAGATTCATGGTGCCGGTCCACTCCCCGGACACGATCTTCGGCAGCAGCCGCGCCTGCAGCGACGCCGATGCCACCGCCTCGAGCGCCTCGGCCGCGCCGCGCGCGAGCAGCGGACACAGCATGAACGCGACGTTGGCGCCAAAGCCGATCTCCTCGACCGCGACCGCCAGCACCAGCGGTGCGCCCTGACCGCCGAACTCAGGTGGCGCGGCGAGCTGGGTCCAGCCGCCTTCGATGTATTGCTGGTAGGCGCTCTTGAATCCGGCCGGCATCTGCACCGCGCCGTCGTGAAAACTGGCACCGGCGCTGTCGCCGATCCGATTGATCGGCGCCAGCACGTCCTGCGCGAAGCGCGCCGCCTCATCGATTACCGAGGCGGCCAGATCGCTGGAGAACTCCTGGTAGCGCGGCAGCGCGGTAAGGCTGGCCACGCCCAGCAGCTCATCGAGCACGAAGCGCAAATCTCTGACGGGTGCCTGGTACACGGTGCTGCGCGCGATCGAAGCGCGCCGTTATCGACGTTGAAACAGGCGGCGCCACCAGGGCGCGCGCTTGCGCATGGCAACTGCGGGCTGCTTCCTGGGCGCCGCGGCGCGCAAAATGGCCGCGCCATCGTAGGGGTTGAAGCCACGCTCCCTGGGTGCGGCGGCGACCGGCTTGCCGGCTGCGGCGGGACCGCCCGGGGGCGGCTTGGCCGGCGCGTTCGGCTTGCTTGCTGTTTGCGGCGACTTCGGCGACTTCGGCGGCTGCTGGTCGTCCTGCAGCTCTTCCAGCGACAGGCTCGACACATCCAGCCGGCGCAGCAGTTGCGAGGTGCTCGCGACCGCATGGCGTGCGGTCTCGGTTGCCCACTGCCACACGGCATTGCCGCGCGCATCGTGCTTCACGCCACCGATCAGCGGCGTAGGTTTATCTGGTTTACTTTTGTGCGACTTGGTCAACGTCCTGCACCATAGACCCAGCAGGCACTGCCGGCCCACAACATAGCGCAACTCCGGTTCCCGGCAGGGCGGATAATGTGACGCAATTCGCGATCTTAGCTCGCCGCCCGGCGGAACTGTGAGCTGGCACCGCCGGCGGACGCAGGCCGCGCGGCACCATATCCCCATGCAACCAGGGCTTCGAAGTCCCGCCGCAGCGGCGCCAATTTCCTCGGCGGCTCCCGCTGTGCCGGCGGCTCCCGCTGTGCCGGCGGCTCCCGCCGTGGCGGCCATGGATCGCGATTTCATCGCCCGCAACCAGATCGTCGAGCGTTATATCGGCGGCCGGCTGCCACTCAAGGGCGCGCAGGATTTCGAGCGTTTCTGCCGCACAAACCCCGAACTGCTGGATGAAATCTCGTTGACCGAGCGCATCAGCGCCGCGCTGCGCCTGCTCGACGCCAGCGGCCGAGCCGCGCCCTGGGAACAACGCCCCAAACAGTGGTGGCAGCAGCTGCCGGTGCTGATCGGCAGCGCGGTGCTCGCGCTGATCCTGGCTATCACCAGCCTGGTAATGCACAGCAAGCTGTCGGTGCGCGATCGCACGATTGCGAGCCTGCAGCAACGTCTGGCGGCGCTACCGCTCGATCCGGCGAAATCCACGCGCACCATCACCCTGATCCCGAGCCGCACCGGGCCGATGTCACAAACCCTGGTGACCATCGGCGGCGGCGACGCGCAGATGGCGGATCTCAAGATCGACCTGTCGTGGTCGCAGTTCACCGCCTTCGTCGTCACCATCGATCGCCTGAATGAGGGCCGCGTGGGAGTGCTGCATAACCTGCAGCGCGATTCGAACGGCAACCTGCATCTGGAACTCAACAGCACGGCGCTCGGGCCGGGCGCCTACCAGCTGACCATCGAAGGAC
>DATAJH010000091.1:0-14406 GCA_036262215.1 Steroidobacteraceae bacterium | reverse complement strand
GCTCGAAGCCGCGGCGCGCGCCATGTTCGCCCTGGTGAGCGCCAGGAAACTGCGGGTGCATATCGGACAACGCTATGCGCTGGCCGACGCCGCCGAGGCGCACAGCGATCTTGAAGCGCGGCGTACCGTCGGCGCGAGCGTGCTCATCCCGGGCCCAGCGGGCCCTGCGGACCCGGAGTAGAGCTGACAAGCATCACTAAGAGGGACTAAGGCATGTAGCGCGATTTTTAATATCAAAAATCGCGCTACATGCCTTAGTCCCTCTCATCGGTGGTTGTGCGCTCTATTCCACGACGCGCAGGGCCCGCTGCGCACGGCTGATGCCCAGCGCCCCGCTGCGCACCACCTCGAACAGCTCGGCATGGGTGGCCAGCTCGCGCATGAAGCCGTTGATTTCCGCCTCGCTGCCCAGCAGCTCGACGATGAAGCACTCGCTCGAGGGGTCGAGCACCCGCCCGCCGGTACGCGCCACGTAGCCGCGCACCGCGTCGCGGCGCGACGGCTCGATGCGCAGCTTCAGCAACACCAGCTCGCGCTCGATGTGCTCGCCGCGCGTCATGTCCTCGACGCTGACCACGTCGATCAGCTTCTTCAACTGGTTCGCGATCTGCAGCATCACGGCTTCCGAGCCGCTGGTCACCAGCGTCAGGCGCGACACCGTGGGATCGTCGGTCGGGGCTACCGACAGCGATTCGATGTTGTAGCCGCGACTGGAGAACATGCCGGCGACGCGCGTCAGGGCGCCGGCCTCGTTCTGCAGCAGGATCCCGATTATGTGTCGCATGAGTCTTAGGGGGTGGCACGGGCAGGTCGAGCCAGAATAGCCAATTGCGGGTCGGCTCGGCTATTCTGGCTGCGATATCGCCTATGAAAGACCTGGCAGCCATCGCGCTTCAACGCAAACATCCCCTGGCCGGAAAAGCCATGACCGGGGCGGAGATGATCGTCCAGGTGCTGGCGGACGAAGGCGTGGAGGCCATCTTTGGCTATAGCGGCGGCGCCATCCTGCCGACCTACGACGCCATCTTCACCTTCAACGAGACGCAGAAGGGCATCGGTGGCCGCCAGGTGCCGCTGATTGTCCCGGCCAACGAGCAGGGCGCCGGATTCATGGCTGCCGGGTACGCCCGCGCCAGCGGCAAGGTCGGCGTGTGCCTGGTGACTTCCGGCCCAGGGGCCACCAATACCGTCACCCCGGTGCGCGACTGCATGGCCGATTCGGTGCCGATCGTGGTGATCTGCGGCCAGGTCGCCCGGGCCGCCATCGGCACCGATGCGTTCCAGGAGGCGCCGGTGGCCTCGCTGATGGGTTCGGTCGCAAAGCACGTGCTGCTGGTCACCGATCCGACGCGCCTGGAAGCCACCATGCGCACCGCGTTTGAGATCGCCCGCACCGGCCGGCCGGGCCCGGTGGTGGTCGACATACCCAAGGACGTGCAGACCACGACCGGCGTGTTCCAGGGCGAGGGCCAGCTGGCCATTCCCGGCTACCGCGCACGGCTGCACGAGCTCAACGCCTGCACGCTTTCGGAACCCGCGGCGGCGAAATTCCTGCAGCTGCTGTCGGAGTCGAAGCGGCCGCTGATCTACGCCGGCGGCGGTGTCATCAATGGCGGCGCGGCCGGCGCGATGACCGAATTCGCGCACATGTTCGGCATTCCGGTGGTGACCACGCTGATGGGTATTGGCGCCATCGATACCACCGATCCATTGTCGATGCGCATGCTTGGTATGCACGGCGCCGCTTTTGCCAACTATGCGGCGGATGATTGCGACTTTCTGATCGCGATCGGCGCGCGCTTCGACGATCGTGTCGCCGGCGATCCGAAGAAGTTTGCGCGCAATGCACGCCGCATCGCGCACCTGGACGTCGACCCGGCCGAGATCAACAAGGTCAAAGGCGTGCAGTGGAGCCATGTCGGGGTGCTGCCCGAGGCATTGCGGGCGCTGGCCGCGTACGCTGCGCGCACCGGGTTCAAGGCCGATTTCGCCGCCTGGCGGGCCGCACTGGGCGAACTGCGGCGCGCACACGCGATGAACTACGACCGCGGCAGCGAGCTGGTGCAGCCGCACTACGTGATCGAGGAGATCAACCGCCATACGCGCGGTGACGCCATCATCGCCACCGGCGTCGGCCAGCATCAGATGTGGGCGGCGCAGATGTTCGATTTCCGCGAACCCAGGCTGTGGCTCACCTCCGGCAGCATGGGAACGATGGGCTTTGGCCTGCCGGCGGCGATCGGTGCCCAGGTCGCCAATCCCGGGCGTCTGGTCATCGACTTCGACGGCGATGCCAGCATCCGCATGAACATCGGCGAGCTGGAGACTGCCACCACTTATGACCTGCCGATCAAGGTCGTGGTGCTGAACAATTTCGGCGATGGCATGGTCAAGCAGTGGCAGAAGCTGTTTTTCAAGGGCCGGCTGTCCGGCACCGACAAGTCGCTACACAAGAAGGATTTCATCCGCGCGGCGAGCGCCGACGGCTTTCAGTGGGCGCGGCGACTGGACCGCAAGCAGGACGTACCGGCGGTGGTGGCTGAATTCCTCGGCTACCGCGGCCCGGCGTTCCTCGAGGTCGTCATTGATCCGGACGCCGGCGTCTATCCGATGGTCGGTCCGGGGTTAGGGTACGACGCGATGATCACCGGCGAGCACATCGCGGCGCGGCCGCAGGACTCGGCACCCGGTGAGTTCGATCCTTCGGGGATGTTCTAGAAACTGGTGTGCGTGCTCACCAGGAACTGCAGTGAGCTGATATCCCCGGTACGATCCAGGGGCACCGCAAGATCAATGTGAATCACACTGCCGAACGACGAGCGCTGATTGCCGAGCCGCAGACCCGCGCCGACGTCCTTGAGCAGGCCGAGCTGCGGAGTAGGCACCAGTGTCGTGCCCCAGGTGCGGCCCATATCGAAGAACGCCGCGGCGCCCACATTGACCAGCCGGAATAAATAATAATTGGTGTACAGCCGCTCCTCGAGCGTGAACAGCGCGCGCTGATTGCCGTTCTGATAGCGCAGCGGGTAGCCGCGCAGTCCGGTATCGCCGCCGAGTTGCAGCGTATGGTCGCCGTCGAGATTGTGACCGGCGTCGCCGCTGAAGCGTACCACCATGCGGGTGTAGTCCGAGGTCGCCAGGTAATAGCTGGAGCTCCAGGTCGCGATCGCGTCATGCAACGCGCCATCCTCGAAGCGCGAGGCCAGGCGGCTGGTGAGGAACAGTTGCTGCGCGTCGCCGAAGCGCCAGCCGTAGTTGATCTCGGTATCGGCCAGCACCGAGTTGCGATCGGAGCCGAAGGCCATGGTCGCCACACCAAAACCGAAACTGGCATCGAGGCCGAAATGCACATCCTCGGTGCGCGCGATCAGGTCGAGGTCGCGCATCGTGGTGTAGCTATTCTCGATCCATTGCATGCGCACGAACGGGTACGACAGATCGCGGTCCTGGGGCAGCGGTGCCACGAGGGGCACCGTCTGGTCGGGCGACACGCCGAAGCGGCTGCGATCGACGCGCCAGCCGAGCAGCAGCCGTTCGGTCCACAGGTCGGTCACCTTCAGGGCATGGCCTATGTACAGATCGGCGGTGCGCCAATCATCGTCGTAGGCGTCATAGGTCTGGCCGAGACGGTAGCGCGTGAATACGCTGTGGTTGTCGCCGACGTCGCCGCCGCCATCGCTTACGGCCTCGAGCGAATAAAACGGCAGACCGGCGCCGACGCCCCACACCGTGCCGTCCGAATTCCTCGAATACAGCATGGCGTCGTTCCAATGGCTGCCCCAGACGTTCGGATCGGCCCAACTCAGAAAGGTGGTGCTGCGGTCGACGTTCTGACCATGGCCGATCTCGAGGTACTTGCCGTACCCGAAAACGTTGGAGTCGGAAACGTCGACGCCGGTGGTGTTGGTGCCGCCGCTGCGGCTGAAGGTGACACCCGGCTGCAGGGTCCAGACGTCGTGGGTGATGACCACGATGTCCACCACGCCGTCGTGGTAGCGGATCGGACGGATCACCGGTTCGCGCAGAAACGAGGAATTCTGGCGAATGTTGCGGGCGGTCTCGTCCAGCAGCCGCCTTGAATAGAGGTCGCCGCGGCGAAACAACAGCTGCGCGGCGATGGCCGAGACACGCGTGCGCTTGTGCAGATGGTCGGCGGTGCGAAACAGCCAGTTGTTGTCGTCCGGATTGTTCAGATCGAACACCTGGATGGTGTCGATCTCGATGCCGCCGATGCGCGCACCGGCGGCCTCGAGCTCGGCGTCCGAAGGCAGCGGCGTGGCTGTCTGCGGCAGCGCTGCCTGATCGGGGTTCTGCCCGGCAAGCTGGGCGGCAGCCGGACCCGCGGCAGCGCCGAATACAATGGCAAACACCAACAGCCGTGTGGCAGACATCAGCCCATCCGAACATCCGCAGCCACAAGGCGCGCCACGGCTTGCATACGCAATTGCGACCGTTGCAAAGTAGCAGCTGGCCAGGCGGCAGGCATCAGGATTCGCATGGACGTCAAGATCCCGACCAACAGCGCACGATTCTGCTGCGCGCATTAATGCATTACGAGCGCCTGTCGCAGCCGATGCTGTCGCGGCCGCGTTTCATGCGCCGGCTGGCGGCGAGCGCGTCGGTCGGACTGATGCTGATTGCGATCTCGCTGCTGGTCGGCATGGCCGGTTATCACTGGTTGGTTCGGCTGAGCTGGATCGATGCCTACGAGAATGCCGCGATGATCCTGTCGGGCATGGGTCCGGTGGCAACGCCGGACAGCTGGGCCGGCAAGTTCTTTGCCGGCAGCTATGCGCTCTACTCCGGGATTGCGCTGCTGGCAACCACCGCGGTCGTGTTTGCGCCCGTGGTACATCGGTTCCTGCACTACCTGCATTGCGACTCGGACCAGAAGCGTTAGTCGCCGCCGGCCGGTCCCGTTATGTCGAGACCGCTATCATTATGTCGAGGCGGCAGGGCGTTTTGGGGCTGCCGGCAGCTGGGGCGCCGTAATGCGGTCTGGGACGGCTTGAGGCGGGTTCGGGCCGCCGCCGGGGCCAGCGCCGGCGGGCGGTTACGCTTCCCTGGCGCCGTCTGCCGGCCGGTCGCGCCGATCAGGGGTCTGGTTGGGCAGATCGCAGAAGTTGGGTAGTGTGTCGCATGGCGAGCCGGCGCATTGAGGAATAATGGCCGCCTATAGTCATAGGATGGCGGGCCGGAACGGCGCGCCGCGCGCCGCGTGAGTGGCGCATGCCTCAAACAAGGGGTGACTCACTGCATGAACAGAGCTCAACGTGCCGTCCTTCCCGCTCCTTCCGAGCCACGTGTGCGCCGTGCTTATTTCGACTGCCGTTACGGCCAGCTGCATGTGCATTACGCCATCCCGGCCGGCGGCGGGTTCGATGAGGCGACCGCGCTGCTGTGCATCGCCGGTGCCCCCGGCTCCGGCCGCTTTTTCCGCCCGCTGCTCGCGCCGCTGGGCCGCGACCGTTGCGTGTATGCACCCGACCTTCCCGGCTGCGGCGAATCGGATGCGGGCCCGCCGCATGCCGGCAGCGCGGAACTCGCGGCCGCGCTGGGTGACCTGGTCGACTCGATGCGATTGCGGCACGTCGATCTGCTGGCGCACGAGAGCGGAGTCGAGATCGCACTGGCGTTGGCGCAGCAGCGCCCGACCCAGATCGGTCGTGTAGTGCTGTCGCCGGATACCGAGTCGGTGCGCAGCGATGCGCGATTGCTGCGCCAGCCTCAGTTGCTGATCGACTTGCGATCGGCGGAGGCGAGCGGGCACGATGGTGCTGATCTTGAGCGTCACGCGACGCAGTTACGAAATTTTCTGGGTTTGGCTTAGGGCTTGCAGGAGCAGTCAATGTCCGGCCCAACTAGGATGATCTGATGGCTACACAACACGACACGCCCGGCACGGTTGACCTGGAAGAAACCGCAGAACTGCCGATTCTGCCCGGTGCCTCCAACATCATCAGCGCCGAAGATCCGATGGGCTCCACCGATTCGTGGATGGCTCCCGGTGCTGCGCGAGCGTCGCCCGTGTCTCGCGGCGCGTCCGCCGCACGCGCGGCAGACAGCGCCCGGCGCGATGACGCCACGCACGAACTGCGCATGGAGCAAAGCCTGCGGGACGCGGAAATCGGCGCCCTGCGGTCCGATCTGGCGTCGGTGACGGAAAGTCGCGGCCAGCTCGAGCATAACCTCGGCAACCTGACATCCAACCTGCGTGAACTCGAACAGCTGCTCAATCGCAAGAGCGAGCAGCTGTCGATGTTCGAACGAGAGGTGGGGTTGCGCGATCGCCGCATCGCCGAACTCGAATCGCAGAGCGCGACGATCGGCGGTGAATTTGCGGCCGCCGCGGCCGAGCGCGACACGCTGCGCGCCGAGCTCAAGGCTGCACGCGAGGACGCGGCGGCGGCCCACGCCGCGGTCGAATCGCACGATAAATCGGCCAGTGCGGCGCTCCGGGAACGTCAGACCATCGCGCGGCGCCTGCGTACGCTGGAAGGCGATCTGGCGCTGGCCCGGGCACAGGCCGAGCGGTTCCGTGAAAACCTGCAGACCCTGGAAGGCCGGCGCCAGGTGTTTTCGTCGATGCTCGGCGACCGCGAATCGGTGATCAGTGAGCGCGGTCAGCGTCTGGGGGCGCTGGAGCGCGAGATCGCCGAGCGCATCAAGCTGCACACTGCGCGCGAGGAAGATCTGGTCGCGCAGATCAAGATCGAGAAGGATCGCGTGGGAAGACTCGAGGCCGATGCGATGGCGATGCGATCGGAGCAGGAACAGCAGCACGCGAACACGGCGGCCGCGGAGAAGGCCGCGCTGCAGCGTCACGTGGCGCTGGAAACCGAAATTCGCGCGCAGGCGCAGAACATCGGCGATCTGAATGCGCAGCTCAACTCGGTGCGCGAATCGCTCGAACAGCGCAATGCGCTGATCAAGCGGCTCGAGACCGAGACTGCGAGCAGCGCGGCGGTGCTGGGCAACATCCAGCAGAATCTGGAGCATTTGGGCGCAGCCGAGCCGACCCGCATGCTGGTGCGCACCCAGGGCGACACCGGCATCGTGCAGCTGCTCGGGCGGCGCACCACCATCGGACGCACGCCCGACAATGACATCCGTATCGATGCCGAGTTTATCAGCCGCCACCATGCTGTGGTGCTGCTGTACGGCACCAAGACCGTGGTTGAAGATCTCAATAGCACCAACGGCACCTATGTCAATGCGGAACGGATCAGCCGCCGCACGCTCAAGGAAGGCGACATCGTGACGCTGGGCAAGAGCGAATTCCGCTTCGTCATCAGGCCGGCGCCGGAGCGCTCGACGCAGGACCGCGGCAGCTGAGATCCGGCGGCTTAAGGCCGCGGCTCCTGTGCCGGCGGCGGCGAATGGCTTAAGCTTCGGCCGATGACCGATGATTATCTGCAGCGCGTACTCAAGGCGCGCGTCTACGACGTCGCGATTGAGTCGCCGCTCGATGCCGCGCCCCGCCTGTCGCGCCGGCTAGGCCACCGCATCCTGCTCAAGCGCGAAGACCTGCAGCCGGTGTTCTCGTTCAAGCTGCGCGGCGCCTACAACAAGATTGCGCACCTGTCGCCGGCGATCGCGGCCCGCGGAGTAATCTGCGCCTCGGCCGGCAATCATGCCCAGGGTGTGGCGCTGGCGGCGCGCGAGCGCGGCATTCCGGCGCTGATCGTGATGCCACAGACCACGCCGACCATCAAGGTGCAGGCGGTGATGGACCTGGGCGCCGAAGTGGTGCTGCACGGCGATATCTACGACGCGGCCTACGAGCACGCACTGACACTGGTGCGTGAGCGCCACATGGTGTTCGTGCACCCGTTCGACGATCCGGACGTGATCGCCGGCCAGGGCACGATCGGCATGGAAATCCTGCGCCAGACCGGCGGCGAGCTGGACGCGATCTTCGTCCCGGTCGGCGGCGGCGGCCTGATCGCCGGCATCGCCGCCTACGTCAAGCAGCTGTATCCGCGCGTCAGGATCATTGGAGTGGAGCCGGAGGACGCCGCGGCCATGTACCAGTCGCTGCAGGCCGGCAAGCGCGTCACGCTCGAGCGCGTCGGCATGTTCGCCGATGGGGTCGCAGTGCGCCGGGTCGGAGAGGAGACCTTCGAGCTGGTGCGCCGCTACGTGGATGAGATCGTGCTGGTTGATACCGACGAAATCTGCGCCGCGATCCAGGACATCTTCGAGGATACGCGCGCCATTCCCGAGCCGGCCGGAGCGCTCGCGGTCGCCGGCATCAAGCGATACCTTGCGCGCAGCGCCAGCACCAGCGGCATCAACAGCATGCGCGAGCAGCGGCTGGTGGCGATCAACAGCGGTGCCAACATGAATTTCGACCGGCTGCGGCACGTCGCCGAGCGCGCCGACCTGGGCGCCGAGCGCGAGGCGCTGCTGGCGGTGGAGATCCCGGAGCGACCGGGTTCGTTTCTCCAGTTCTGCGAGGCGCTCGGCCAGCGCAGCATCACCGAGTTCAATTACCGCTTCCACGGCAGCGAGCGGGCGCGGGTGTTCGTCGGCTTCGCGCTCGGGCACGGTCACGAGGAGGCCAATACGGTGATCGCGCAGCTGCGCGGCGCCGGCTACCAGGTGGTCGACATGAGCGGCAACGAAGTGGCGAAGCTGCACGTGCGCTACATGGTGGGCGGCCAGGCGTTAGGGCTGGACGCGGCCACGGACGAACTGCTGTATCGCTTCGAGTTTCCCGAGCGCCCCGGGGCGTTGCTGCGGTTTCTGAAGTCCATCGGGACGTCGTGGAATATCAGCCTGTTTCATTACCGCAACCACGGCTCCGACTACGGACGCGTGCTGGCAGGCATCCAGGTGCCGAAGGCGGACCGCGCGCTGTTCCTGCAGCACCTGCAGGAGCTGCACTACTCGTATACCGACGAGAGCACGAACCCGGCCTATAAGATGTTCCTGGCCGGCTGAGGGCTGACCGGCCGGCGCCTGGGCGCCCGGCACCCCATATCGACCATTTACCTGGATACTGTATGGATATACAGTATGCCTCATGGCGGTCTACAAGGGGCGAGGGGCGCTCGGGAACCCGCAGCCGCGGTTCCTGAAGCCTGCAATCGAGTCGGTGGACGATGGCTGGTATCGCGACGAGGTTCCGGACTCGATCGCGACCCAGGTGCGTCCGGAAGCCGCGCGCTCGATCATCACGCACAACGACTCGCCGGACATTCCGTTCGAGCAGTCGATCAATCCGTATCGCGGATGCGAGCATGGTTGCTCATACTGCAGCGGTGGCGATACCCCTATCCTGATGGCGGATGGGACGACGCGGCCGATCTCGGACATTCAAGTCGGCGACTCGATCTACGGGACCGTCCGCGACGGCTGGTACCGGCGCTACGTGCGCACACACGTGCTTGCTCACTGGAGCGTCATCAAGCCGGCATGGCGAATCACACTGGACGACGGCACCGAGCTCGTAGGCAGTGGCGATCACCGGTATCTGACCGAGCGTGGCTGGAAATTCGTGACCGGCACGCAATGCGGCGCCGCACGCAGACCACACCTTACGACTGGCAACAAGCTGATGGGCACTGGTGCGTTTGCCCGGGCTCCAGAGCACGACGAAGACTATAGAACAGGTTATCTATGCGGCATGATTCGCGGTGATGGGCTGCTCGGCGAGTACTCGCATTTCCGCGTCGGGCGGGGTAACAGCCCGCAATACCATTTCCGTCTGGCGTTACGCGATGGGGAAGCCCTGGCGCGTACTCAGGACTGGCTGCAGCGCGCGAATATCGAAACCAAGCGATTTTCGTTTTGCGCGGCGTCGGGTGGGCGCCGGGCCATGCAGGCGATCCGTACCCACGCACGCCTGAAAGTGCAGCGGGTGCGTGAGCTGATCGCCTGGCCCGCCAGCGCTTCACGCTCATGGCGAATCGGCTTTCTGGCGGGAATGTTCGATGCCGAGGGCAGTTATAGCGGCGGGATTGTGCGCATTTCCAATACCGACCCCGGCATCATCCGCTGGATCAGCGAGTCACTGCGGGTGCTGGATTTCAAATACGTCGTCGAGCATCAGCATCGCGAAGCGACCAAGCCGATCGACACCGTTCGCCTACTCGGCGGCTTGCGCGAGCACCTGCGCTTCTTTCATACCGTAGATCCCGCGATCACACGCAAGCGCGATATTTCGGGCCAGGCGGTCAAGAGCGAGGCGCGTCTGGGCGTGGTGCGGATCGAGCCGCTGGGCGGCGCGATGCGGCTGTACGACATCACCACCGGTACCGAGGATTTCATCGCCAACGGCGTGGTCAGCCACAACTGCTATGCCCGCCCGAGCCACGCCTACATGGATCTGTCGCCGGGCATCGATTTCGAGACCAAGATTTTCTATAAGCAGGATGCCGCCCGCCTGCTGGAGCAGGAGCTCGGCGCGCGCGGTTATGTGCCCAAGCCGATCACGATCGGCGCCAATACCGATCCCTACCAGCCAGTGGAGCGCGAGCTCAAGGTGACGCGCTCGCTGCTCGAGGTGCTGGAGCGCACGCGTCATCCGCTGAGCCTGATCACCAAGGGCACGCTGATCCTGCGCGACATGGACCTGCTGCGCTCGCTGGCGCGCGACCAGCTGGTCAACGTGTTCGTCAGCATCACCAGCCTGGATGCCGAGCTCAAGCGCACGCTCGAGCCGCGCGCGGCCTCGCCCGCAGCGCGGCTGCGGGTGGTGCGCGAACTGGTCGCGGCCGGCGTGCCCACGGGAGTGCTGGTGGCACCGATCATCCCGGCGGTAAATGACTGCGAACTCGAGGACATCGTGGCCGCGGTCGCCGCCCAGGGCGCGATCAAGGCCGGCTACGTGCTGCTGCGGCTGCCGCATGAACTTAAGGGGATATTCCGGGCCTGGCTGGACCAGCACCTGCCGGACCGGGCGGAGCACGTGATGTCGCTGATCCGCGGGGCGCGCGAAGGACGTGAAAATGATCCGCGCTTCGGCAGCCGCATGGTCGGCAGCGGTGCCTGGGCGCAGCTGCTGCGCGACCGCTTCACCCTGGCCTGCCGGCGCCACGGGCTGTCGATGGGCCGCATGCGGGATCTGTCGAGTGAGCACTTCCGGGCACCGGGGCGCGGCGGGCAGATATCGCTTCCGCTGTGAACCGATTAAGCTCGTTGCATGGCTGAAAGCCCAGGGAGGGTCGCGCTGGTTGCCGGCAGCAGCGGCATGGTCGGCGGCCAGTTGCTACCGCTGTTGTTGCAGGCACCGCAGTACACGCGGGTGCACGCGCTGTCGCGTCGCCCGCTGCCGTTCGACCATCCGCGCATGGCCAATCGCGTGGTGCGCTTCGAAGCCTCGCTGCAGGCGCAGCTCAAGGGACTGCAATGCCAGGATGCATTCTGCTGCCTCGGCACCACGATCCGCGACGCCGGCAGCCAGGCGGCGTTTCGCGCCGTCGACCACGACCTGGTGCTCGAATTCTCCCAGCTCGCGCTGACCTGCGGCGCCGAGCGCCTGGTGGTGGTGTCGGCGGTGGGGGCGAATGCGGCGTCGAGGAATTTTTATCTGCGGGTGAAGGGTGAGATGGAGAAGGCGCTGGAGGGCCTGCGCTTTCGCGCGCTCGACATCCTGCAACCCTCGCTGCTGCTCGGTAGCCGCCGTGATCTGCGGCTGCTGGAGCTGGGCGCGCAGGTCGCCATGTGGCTGGTGAACCCACTGCTGCTAGGCAGCTGGTCGCGTTATCGTGCGATTCCGGCCGCGACCGTCGCGGCCGCCATGTGTGGTGCCGCGGCCAGCGGGCGGCGCGGCGTGTACCGCTATACCCATGACGGCATCGTCAGCGTGGCGGGCTCCAACTCGCGCCGGTGAAGCGCCGCGTCTGTGACGCGGTTCACAATTTTGCTGCTGACGTAATACGGGTTGTTTGCGCCAAGACACTGAATTGCGATGGTCCAGTGTCGTTAAATCCGATGTTACAGAGCTACTACAGTCCGCCTCATCGCGACCCAGCTACCTAATTCATGAATGCTGCAGTACAGGCAAAGCCGCCATCGATGTGGCGGCGTTTGGCGCTGGTCATTGCGCTCACGGCGCTGGCCGGTCTGGCCGCTGCGAGCTGGATCCGGATTCATCAGGTCGTCAGCGACCGCAACGGCATCGTCACTGATCGGATCAACGGCAGCACCCAGAGCTTTGCGCGCGAGCTGCGCGGGCGGCTGGAACTTGCCGACGCGCTGGTGCGCTACCTGACCGCGACCGATGGCGGCGCCAACGGCGCACTGCTGCGTGAACGCATGCTGCAGGCCGATGCCTTCCGTGGCGTGGTGCTGGTGCCTTTTAGAGAATCCGCTGGCGATGACAGCGATCAACCCGAAGCGATCGCCGGCATGGCGGCGATCGGTGCCAGCGATCGCGCGAGGCTCAAAGCCGGCCAGAGCCTGCTGAAAGTGGCCGTGCCCGAGGCGCCCCACGGCGGCACCTACCTGGTTCACCTGGTCAGCGCCGCCAATGCGCCGCAGCTGGGATACTTTGAATTCGATCCGGGCTGGCTGTGGCAGGGCGCCGATGAGCTGCCGGATCAGGATTCGATGGTGATCGTCGATGCGGCGCAAAACATCGTATTCGAGGGCACGCCGCTGCCCGCGGAGATACTGCACATGTTCGCCCGCAGTGCCACCTACGCACGCGGCGATGCGCGGCCGGTAGTGCGCGACTGGCAACAGGGCGGTGCGGCCTGGCGCGGTGCCATGGTGCGACTGGATCCGCAATCGGCACGCCTCAGTGGGCCGCCGTGGAACGTCGTGGTCTACGGAAAACTGGCGCAGGCGCGTCCGGCCGCGCTGTCATTCATCAATGATGTGCTGCCGTTGCTGCTGCTGGCAGCGGCGGCGGTGTATTTCGCCACCCGCTACCTGACCGGGCGCTGGCAGCCGGTGCTGACGCGGCTGGATGCCGGCCTGGCGGCGCTGCGGCAGGGACAATTCCAGCGGGTCAGCCTGCTGGGCAGCGCCGATACGCCGCGCGCCGTGGCCAGTTCCTACAACCTTGCGATCACGGCGCTGGAAGACCGGTGGAGCGCACAGGAGCGACTGGCCGAGATCGATCGGCTGTTGCTGGAAGCCGCCGACGTGGAACAGTCGATCGAGCCGATACTGCTGCGCGTGTGCGCCCTGACGGCCTCGCAGGTCGCCGCCGTGGCGCTGATCGATCGCGACGCACCGGGTCATGCGCGCTCGTTCGTTGCCGGCGCGGACGGTGCCCTGTGTCCGGTGAGCCGCATCAATCTGGATCCGCAGATCACGCTGTCGCTGCAGGACACGCCGCAGGGAATGGTGGTGCAGCCGCATCACCTGGAGCGCTACAGCTTCCTCGAGCCGCTGCGCGAGCGCGGTGCCGAGCTCTGCTACGTATGGCCGATATTCGCCGGCAGCGAAGTCGCGGCGATGCTGTCGGTGGGCTACCGCGGACTGATCGAGCCGTCGAAGGAGCTGGTGCGCTACGGACTGCAGTGCACTTCGCGATTGCAGATCGCCCTGTCCAACCAGGACTGCGATGCGCGGCTTTATCGCCAGGCGCATTTCGATTCGCTGACCTCGCTGCCGAATCGGGTGCTGTTTCGCGACCGGCTGTCGCAGGAGCTCGAGAGCGCGGCCGGCGGCTCACCATGCGGTGCGCTGCTGTACGTGGACCTGGATCATTTCAAAAGGGTCAACGATACCGTCGGGCATATCGCCGGCGACCAGCTGCTGACCATCGTGGCACAGCGGCTGCGTTCCAGCGTCAAGGACGGGGACACTGTGGCGCGGCTCGGCGGCGATGAATTCACCGTCATCCTGCGCCAGGTGTCATCGGCCGAGGCGATCAACGAGATCGCGCAGCGCATCATCGAATCACTGCAGCGGCCGGTGAACATCGCCGGGCGCGACCATCAGGTACGTGCGAGCATCGGTATCACGCGCTTCCCCGAAGACGGCAACACCATCGAGGAATTGCTGCGCAACGCCGATCTGGCGATGTACCAGGCCAAGGACAGCGGCCGCTCCCGCGCCGTGTTCTTCGACAGCAAGATGGCGCGCGCATCGACGCAGCTGGCCGAGAGCGGCCTGTTCCGCGCCGTGCGCCGCCGCGAATTCGCGCTGTACTACCAGCCGCAATTCGCCTTGCACAACGGCGAGCTGGTGGGACTGGAGGCGCTGGTGCGCTGGCAGCACCCGCGGGAAGGATTGCGCTTTCCGAAGGATTTTGTACCGGCGGCAGAGCAGTGCGGGCTGATGGTGGAGATCGGCACCTGGGTACTCGAGAGTGCCTGCCGGCAGCTGGCGCTGTGGCGCGAGGAAGGTATCGCACCCGGCCGTCTGGCGCTGAATGTGTCGGTGCAACAGCTGCGTGCCGGGGACTTCGTGCAGCTGGTAGGCGACACGCTGGCACGCATGGGG
>DATAJH010000090.1:0-5943 GCA_036262215.1 Steroidobacteraceae bacterium | reverse complement strand
GACTCGATGTGGAGCGCACCGCTTCGACGTTCTCAGCACCCGCGAGCAGACCTTCGAGCGGACGCGTCACCAGCGACTCGACCTGAGTCGCATCCAGGCCCGGGGCCTCGGCCTGCACCAGCACGTGCGGCGGTGCGAAGTCGGGAAATACATCCAGTCGGGCGTTGAGCAGAGCGTAGCCCCCCAGGATGGCAACCAATAAGGAAAGCGCGGTGACGATCCTCGGATACTTGAGCGACCCGCGAACGATAGTGGCAAGCATGGTCGCTAGTCGTGTTCCTCTTCGGCGGCCGAGAAGGTGCTGATGCCCTCGAGCGACCACAGCACGCCGGCGCCCTGCACCACGATGCTGTCGCTGCGCCCCAGGCCATCGACCAGCCAGCCATCGCCGACGCGCACCAGTAACCTGACCGGCGCCGCCACGTACTGCGCCTTGTCTGCGCCGCCAGCGACCTCGCGAAACACATAAGCGCCCTTGTCGCCATAGAGCAGCGCCGCGGCGGGCACCAGCACGCCACCCACCGTCGCGGCCTGCAGCTGCACGTGCGCCCGCGCGCCCGGCCCCAAGCCTTCCGGCCGGCGCTCGATCTGCAGCAGCCAGCCGGTGCTCTGTGATTGTGGATCGGTTCGCGGCAGTGGTCCGAGCACTCGCGCCGTGACACTGACGCCGTCGACGATCACCAGCGCGCGCCCAGCAACGGTGCTCTGCAACTGGTGTCCGGGCACATCGGCGCGCACCAGCAGGCGGCGGCCGGCGACCAGCGCGTCGATCAATTCGCGTCTGCTCGCGCTATCCAGTGCAGCCACCGGTCCCCACTGCAGCCTGAATATCGTCGCCGCGCTCTGTGCCTGAGCTGCTGCCTCAGCGGCCTGCGTGCGTGACGCCTGCAGCGCCTTGAGCGACGCATCGACATTGTTGCGGTAGAGACCGTCCAGGCGCGCAAGATCGGCGGCCGCCGCGGCCGCCGCGGCCTGGGTGCTGTCCATATGACCGGCGTCGTTCACCAGCGCCACCGGGTCGAGCACCAGTCCGTAGGCTTCGATCTGCTGCGGACCCGCCATCTGCATCGGATGATCGATGCGAATGCCGACCGCCTGCTGCTGCGATGGGGTCAGCGCGTAGGCGCCGGAACTGTCCGGCTGCAAAGACGCTTTCGGCCGCTCATCGTCCTCGTCCGCAACAGCTGCACCGGCAACGCACATCATCAACCACAGCAGTCGGGCCGGGCGGTTCATGATCGCGGATTGCCGCTGAGCGGCAGTTCACCCTCGGCGCCCTGCAGCGGCCGGCGATAGGCATCTTCGAGCGCGCCAAACGCCGACTGCGCGTCGTAGGCCGCAGCCAGCAGCAGCAACCGTGCTTCGGTGGCCGCAACCTGCGCCGACACCAGGCCGGCGCGATCCTCGGCGCCGGCAGTGAACGAGCGCTGTTCGATATCATGCTGCCGGTCCGCGATCACCACCACAGCTGCCGCATCGGCCCACGCCGCGCGAGCGCGCGGCCATGCCAGCTCGGCGCGATCGATCTGCGCAAACACTTCGGCCTGCTCCGCGATCAGATGCTGGCCTGCGGTCTCGCGCCGCGCCAGCGCTTCGCCGATCGGCCCCTGATGCTGGTTGAATATCGGCAGCTCGAAATTCACGCCGAGCGCGGCCTCCTGCGCAAAATCATTGAGCGGATCCTCGCGCACCCCGTCGGCGCCCCAGGCGTAGCCCGGTGTCAGATGCACTTCGGGCCAGCGCTTCGCGACCTCGTTCTGCAGCCCGATCTCGGCCAGGTCGTACTCGCCCAGCGCTCGAATGATCTGCGGGCGCCCGATCAGTGCTGCGCCCCGCCAATCCCCGGAGGTCGCCGGACTGAGCGCACCGATGTCGGCCCAGCCGTCCCATTGCGCCGGAATGCCATCCAGCGCCGCCGCCGGCACTCCGACCGCCGCGGCCAGGCGCGACAGCGCGTCAACGGCGCGCGCCTGTGCGTGCCGCAGTCGCTGCTGCGCGCGCGCCAACTCCAGCTCGTCCGCCAGCATCTGCGCGTGCGAGATATCGCCGGCGTCCGCGCGCGCCCGATCGGAGGCGAGCAGCGTCCGGCGTTGCGCCAGCAACGCCTCGAGCAGCGCCGACTCATCGCGCGACGACGCCGCATCGAGCAGCGATTGTCGAAGCGCGCTTCGTACCGTCCAGATTGACTCGGCCAGGTCTGACTTCGCCAGCGCGGTCTCGATGGTGGCGTAGTCGATGGCGCGCGCGCGATCCCCCGGGCGTCGTAGCAGAAAATCCAGCGACAACCCATACAGCCACGCGGCACCGTGGGCAGCCGCACCGACGTATTCGGCAAATAAATTCATCGTCGGGTTGGCGTGTTGTGCCGCGGTGCGCTCAGCGGCGGCGCTGGCCGCGACGCGCGCCCGCGCTTCGGCCAGTTGCGGATTAAATAGCAGCGCGGCGCTCAGCCATTGCGCACGAGTCCAGCCGGTCGACGGCGCCGGTAGATCAGGTGCGAGTTGCTCCAGCCGGCGCGCGTCAAACGCCGCGGCGCTGGCGGATGGACTGAACGGCGCAGGTGGTGGTGTGCTTATGCACGCGCTGAGGGCGAGCGCGGCCAGTGCCAGCGCCGAAACTGAAAGGTTGACTCCGTTCGCCCTCATGTTTGCCGTCGCCCGCCCGCAGCCGCGCACTGTCGGGAAATTCTCCCTTCATTTGGCAGTATAGAGCCCGAGCTCATCGGGCGCGAAGCCATGGCCTGTGACATTGCTGACACAATTGCTTGCCTAACCGCCTGCGCCAACAGTATCTTCGGCGCATGCATACGATCCGGCTGTCTTCTTATATCGGCGCCGCGCTGGTCGGCTGTTCGATCGCCTCGGCTGGCGCGCCCGCGCCGCAGCCCCCTGGCGCCGCGAGTGCGCCGCCGCCGCCCGCAACTGCGCAGTGCAAGGAGGCGGTGGTCAGTCCGGTAAGCGGATTCGCGGAGTGCGTGGATCCACGCGGCGCGCCGGTCGCGCCGCCGCCGAAGCGTCCCGACGCGCCCGCGTCCGAAGATCGCTGACCGCGCGTGCGTCGCTGCTGGCGCGCGATTCAGCGCCTCGCCGGTCGCGCCCGGTGCCAGCGAACCAGATCGCTCAAGGCAATGCGATCCTCGCTTGCCGCGCCGGGCAGCGGGTTCCAGCCACGCGCGCTGCCTAGCGATGGGCCGGCCGACAAAACTGCGCTCAGATCGATATCGGCATCGGCGAAATAAAAACTGCGCACCAGCACGACCGAAATCCCCGCGGCGCGCGCCGCGGCGATGCCGGCCGGCGAATCCTCAATCGCCAGCACGTCGTCGGCTGCCAGACCCAGGGATTGCAGCGCACGCAGGTAGACCTGCGGATCGGGTTTTTTCAGCGGCGCCTGTTCCGCGCACACCACGGCGGCGAAATGCGAGCGCCAGCCCGCGCCAAGCCGCGCGCCGAGCAGCGCGGCGACGTTAGCGGTGCTGGTGGTGGTCACGATGCCCATGCGTACTTGTGCCGCGGCGCAATCCTCGAACAGTTCGGCCACTCCAGCGCGCAACGGCAGCGCCCCGCTATCGACGATTGCGGCATAGAACTCGTTCTTCAGCCGATGTATCCGCTCGATCAGCGCCGCGCGCTGCGCGGCACCGTCTGGTGCCAGCGGCTGGCTGTGCATGTCGTGCAGCAGGCGCTCGCGACCCCCGGCGACGGCGAGCAGCTCACCGTAGCGCGCTTCACTCCACCGCCAGGGCACCCCGAGCATCTCGAAGGCGCGATTGAAGGCCAGCAGGTGACCATCGCGTTCGGTCTCCGCCAGCGTGCCATCGACGTCCCATAGAATCACCTTGAGCATCGATCAGCGAGTTGCTTGTGCCAGGAGCAACGGCAATTTCGCCAGGGTGTCGACCCACGCATCGCAGGGCAGCTGACGCGGATCGTGGCCCTCGTTGTAACCATAGGGCACGCACACCACGGGCATGCCCGCGGCGCGCGCCGCCAGTACATCATTGATTGAATCACCCACCATCAGCCCGTGGCCTGGCTCGGTGCCCAGCGCCGCGCAGGCGACCTGCAGCGGCTGCGGATCGGGCTTGCGCCGCTCGCAGCTGTCGCCGCCAACCACCACCTGGATCCACTGCATGAGGCCCAGCCGCTGCAGCAGGCCCAAGGCAATGCGCTGCGGTTTGTTGGTCACCACCGCCAGTCGCAGACCCAGGCGGTGCAGCTGCGCGAGACCCTCGCTCGCGCCCGGGTAGGCTCGCGCGCTGTGTTCGACGCCGGCCTCGACCTGCTCGTAGTGCAGAAGATAGCGCTGCAGCAGTGCCGCCTGACCGGCCTCATCCATGGCAACGCCGAGCCGCAGCAGCGCGCGCGTAATGAGGATCGGCCCCCCACGCCCGATCATCTCGCGCACCTGCGCCTGCGGCAGCGGCCCCAGCCGCTGCTCGGCCAGCGCCTGATTCAATCCAGTGGTGATGGCACCGACGGTGTCGAGCAGTGTGCCGTCCAGATCAAACAGCACGGCATGCAGTGCCGCGCCGGCCCAGCGCGGCAACATGTCCGCGGCGCCGGGATCTATGGCCGCACCCCGCCCGCTATCAGAGCACGCGCGCGCTCGGTGATCGCCGCCACGGTCATGCCAAGCGCTTCGGCTACCTGCGCCGCGGGTGCCGATTCACCGAAGCGATCGATGCCGATGACGTCACCGTCGAAACCGGTGTAGGCGCGCCAGAATCTGCTCACCCCGGCCTCGATCGCCAGCACCGGCACGGCGCGCGGCAGCACCGCCGCCCGGTAGTGCGCATCCTGGGCATCGAAGTCGCTGCAGCTGGGCATCGACACTACGCGCGCGCCGATGCCCTGTGCCGCCAGCGCGTCGCGCGCGGCCAGCGCCAGCGCCACCTCGGAACCCGTGGCCAGCAGTGTCAGCGCGAGCGTGCCTTGCGCCTCGGCCAGCACATAGCCGCCGCGGCGCACATCGCGCAGCTGCTGCGCATCGCGCTCGACATGCGGCAGGCTCTGGCGCGACAGGATCATGCACGTCGGCCCGTCGCGGCGCTCGACGGCGGCAAGCCATGCGATCATGGTTTCGACCGCATCACAAGGCCGCCACACGGCGTTGTTGGGTATCAGGCGCAGGCTGGCCAGGTGTTCGATCGGCTGGTGCGTTGGCCCATCCTCGCCCAGGCCGATGCTGTCGTGGGTGAACACGAACAGCACGCGCTCGCCCATCAGCGCCGCCATGCGCACTGCGTTGCGGCTGTAATCCGAAAACGTCAGAAACGTTCCTCCGTAGGGAATGTAGCCACCGTGCAGGGCAATCCCGTTCATGATGGCGCTCATGCCGAACTCACGCACCCCGTAGTTGATGTGGTTGCCCCACTGGCCGCGCCGCAGCGCCACGCTGCTGTTGCCGGCGGTGAGGTTCGATCCGGTCAGATCGGCCGAGCCACCCAGCAGCTCCGGCAACAGCGGCAGCAACGCTTCGATCGCGTTTTGCGAGGCCTTGCGCGAAGCGATGCCGGCGCGCTGCTCCACCACCCTGGCGAGCGCCGCGGCGCTGGACTCGCGCCAGTGACGCGGCAACGCCCGCAGCACTACGCGGCGCTCGAATTCCGCCGCCAGTGGCGGGTACGCCTGCCCGTACGCCTTCAGTCGCCGCTGCCAGTCGGCCTGGCGCGCGGCACCGGCGGCGCGCGCATCCCATGCGGCGCGAATATCGGCCGCGATCTGGAACGGCCCGGCGCTCCAGCCCAGGGCTGCCCGGGTGGCGGCAGCCTCGGCGGCGCCCAATGCGGCGCCATGCACGTCATGGCTGCCGGCCTTGTTCGGACTGCCCTGGCCGATCACGGTCTTGCAGCACACCAGCGTCGGCCGTCCGCAGTCCAGTGCCGCCTGCTGCAGCGCCCGCTCGATCGCCGCGCTGTCGTGGCCGTCCACATCGCGACTG
>DATAJH010000089.1:0-4236 GCA_036262215.1 Steroidobacteraceae bacterium | reverse complement strand
CGGCATCTTCGTGCTGGAAACCGCCTCGGTGATCCTGCAGGTGGCCTCGTACAAGCTGACCGGGCGCCGCCTGTTCCGCATGGCGCCGATTCATCATCATTTCGAACTCAAGGGATGGGCCGAGCCGAAGGTGATCGTACGTTTCTGGATCATCAGCTTCCTGCTGGTGCTGGCCGGCCTGTCGACGCTGAAACTGCGATGAGCACAGCTTCCGCAACGCCGTTGCGCGCGGTGATAGTTGGCCTGGGCAAGACCGGCTACTCGGTGGCGCGCTTCCTGCTGAAGCGTGGCACGCGCGTGGCGGTCACGGACAGTCGCGCCGAGCCGCCGGAGCTTGCGCGGCTGGCCGCGCTGGGCGGCGATGTCGTAGTGCGCAGCGGCGGTTTCGATGCCGCGCTGCTCGAGCAGGCCGACCTGGTGGTGGTCTCGCCCGGAGTGGCGCTCACCGGCCCGTTCTTCGACGCCGCCCGGGCGCGCGGTCTCTCCATCGTCGGCGATATCGAGTTGTTTGCGCGCGCGGCGCGCGCACCGGTGGTCGGCATCACCGGCACCAACGGCAAGAGCACGGTGACCACGCTGCTGGAGAAGATGGCAGCGCGCTCGGGTCTCAAGATGCGCGCCGGCGGCAACCTGGGAGCCCCGGCGCTCGACCTGCTCGATGGCAGCGTCGAGCTGTATATCCTGGAACTGTCGAGCTTTCAGCTCGAGACCACCGAGTCGCTGTCGCTCGCCGCGGCGACGGTGCTCAACGTGACGCCGGATCACCTGGACCGCTACCCGGACCTTGCGGCCTACGCGGCCGCGAAGGCGCGCATCTTTGCGCGCTGTGACGTCGCGGTAATCAACCTGGACGATCCGCTGGTGGCCGCCATGGTCGGTCCTGGCCGGCGGCAGCTGAGTTTTTCGCTGCGCGCCGACGTCGGGGCCGACTACGTGCTGATGCGGCGCGAGGATGGCGACTGGTGGCTGATGCGGCGCGAGGAGCCGCTGCTGGCGTTGTCACAGATGCGGCTGACCGGCCTGCACAATGCCGCCAATGCGCTCGCGGCGCTGGCACTGGCCGAGGCGCTGGCGCTGCCGCGCGGCGCCTGCATCGCCGCGCTGGCCGCCTTCACCGGCCTTGCGCATCGCACGCAGTGGCTGGCCGAGATCGGCGGCGTGCGCTATGTCAACGACTCCAAGGGCACCAATGTCGGGGCCACGCTGGCTGCCGTGGACGGCATGCCCGGCCCGCTGGTGGTGATCGCCGGCGGCGACGGCAAGGGCCAGGATTTCACGCCGCTGCGCGCTGCGTTTGCCGGCAAGGTGCGCGCCGCGGTGCTGATCGGCCGCGCTGCGCGCTCGCTCGGGGCAGCGCTCTCCGGTGTCAGCGCGCTGCACTACGCGCCCAGCCTGGAAGCGGCGGTCGAGTGCGCGGCGCGGGTGGCGCAGCCGGGGGATACCGTGCTGCTGTCGCCGGCCTGCGCCAGCCTCGACATGTTTCGCGATTACCGGCACCGCGGCGAGGTATTCGCCGACGCGGTGCAGCGGCGCAGCGCATGAGCAGCGGCGTCATCAGCTCCACCCGCAGCGAGCGTGTACACCGCGGCCCTGCGATCGACGGTCCGACGGTGATGCTGGCGCTGGCGATCGTGCTGCTCGGGCTGGTGATGGTGACCTCGGCCTCGATCACGATCGCGGGCCGGGACGGTGATCCGTTTGCGTTCCTGGAACGCCAGCTGCTGCTGGTGTTGATCGGCGCGGTGGCGGCGGCGGTCACCTTCGCCATACCCACGGCCAGGCTGGAGCAAGCGGCGCTGCCGCTGCTGCTGCTGGCGGTGCTGCTGTTGTGCATGGTGCTGGTACCCGGACTTGGCCACGTGGTGAACGGCAGCCGGCGCTGGCTGCGGCTGGCCGGCATGAATTTCCAGGTGTCCGAAGGCGCACGCGTGCTGGCGCTCATCTACGTCGCCAGCTACGCGGTGCGCTATGAGGCGGCGCTGCGCAGCGGCCTGCCGGGACTGCTCAGGCCGCTGGCGCTGCTGGCGGGGATCGCGCTGCTGCTGCTGATCGAGCCAGACTTCGGTGCTGCCAGCGTGCTGTTCATCACCGGCTTCGGCGTGCTGTTCCTGGCCGGCGCGCGCTGGCGCTGGATACTGGTGATGCTGCTCGCCGCCGGCGGCTGCATGACGCTGCTGGTGATGTTCTCGAGTTACCGCATGCGCCGCCTGACGGCCTTCATGGATCCGTGGGCCGATCCGTTCAACAGCGGCTTCCAGCTCACGCAGTCGCTGATCGCGATCGGCCGCGGCGGATTGTTCGGCGTCGGCCTGGGCGCCAGCGTGCAGAAACTGTTCTACCTGCCCGAGGCGCACACCGATTTCCTGTTCGCGGTGCTGGCCGAAGAGCTGGGCCTCGCAGGCGTGGCCGTGACACTCGGCCTGTTCCTGGCACTGACCTGGCGCGCGTTCGTGATCGCACGCCGCGCCAATGACGCCGGTCTGAAGTTCCAGTCCTATCTGGCATCCGGCTTCGGTCTGTGGCTGGGCGTACAGGCATTCATCAACGTCGGCGTCAACATGGGAGTGCTGCCGACCAAGGGCCTGACGCTGCCGTTCATGAGCTACGGCCGCAGCAGCCTGATCGTGACACTGGCCTGGCTCGGGATCCTGCTGCGCGTGCACCACGAGACTGTGAACGGCAGCCGGCGCTCGTCGCGGCTGGAGCGCACATGAACGCAGCAGTCGGCTCCGCCGCCGTGAAGCCGCCGCTGGCCGCGCCGCTGGCATTGATCATGGCCGGGGGCACCGGCGGCCATGTGTTTCCGGCGCTGGCACTGGCCCGCGAGCTGCGCGCGCGCTCCTGGCAGGTGGTGTGGCTCGGCACGCGGCGCGGGCTTGAGGCTCGCCTGGTGCCTGCGGAACAGATCGCGATCGAGTGGCTGTCGGTCGGCGGCTTGCGCGGCAAGGGCGCCGCGGTGTGGCTGACCGCGCCGCTCAAGCTGGCGCGCGCGCTGCTGCAGGCGTTGGCGGTGATTCATCGCCGGCGGCCGACGCTGGTGGTCGGGCTGGGCGGCTTCGTCACCGGACCGGGCGGCCTGGCGGCCTGGCTGCTGCGACGGCCGCTGCTGATTCACGAGCAGAACGCGATCGCCGGCTTTACCAACCGTTGCCTGGCACGGCTGGCGCGCCGCGTGCTGACCGCCTTTCCGGGCAGCTTCGCGCCGCAGCTGCATGCGCAGGTGGTCGGCAATCCGGTGCGGCGTGAAATCGCCGAGCTGCCGCCGCCATCGCAGCGCTTCGCGCAACGCCATGGTCCGACCCGCCTGCTGGTGGTGGGCGGCAGCCAGGGCGCCACGCGCCTGAATGCGATGGTGCCATTCGCGCTGGCGCGCGCGGCGGCGATCCAGCCGTTCGAAGTGCAGCATCAGTCGGGCGAGCGCTGGATCGAGGCGGCGAAGCGCAACTACGCCGAAGCCGGCATGAGCGCGCGGCTGCAGCCGTTCATCGAGGACATGGCCGCGGCTTACGGCTGGGCCGACCTGGTGATCTGTCGTGCCGGTGCCCTGACCGTGTCCGAGCTGGCGGCAGCCGGAGTGGGCGCAATTCTGGTGCCGTTCCCGGCGGCGACCGACGATCACCAGACCCGCAATGCCGCGATTCTGGTGGACGACGGCGCGGCAGTGATGATCGCCGAGCGCGAGCTTTCCAGCGAACGGCTGGCGGCGGAACTGGTGCGCTTGTGCGCCGGCCGGGGCCGGCTGCTCGCGATGGCCGAGCGCGCGCGCGCGCTGGCCAAGCCGCGCGCGGCCCAGGACCTGGCCGACGCCTGCGTCGAACTCGCCCGCGGCGCCGGTGTCGGGGGTGTGGCTTGAACGCGCGGCCGGATCCGCCCGGCGTGGCGCGCGCGCGCATGCGCCGCATCGATACCATTCATTTCGTCGGCATCGGCGGTGCCGGCATGGGCGGCATCGCCGAGGTGATGCTGAATCTGGGCTATCAGGTGCAGGGTTCGGATCTCAAACCGAACGCCATGACCGAGCACCTGGCGCGGCTCGGGGCTGCGATCTGCTTCGGTCATCGGGCCGAGAATGCCGATCGCGCCGATGTGGTGGTGGTATCGAGCGCGGTGCCGGCCGACAACCCGGAAGTGCAGGCGGCGCTGGCGGCGATCGCGGTGGCGAGCGAGCTGGGAGTGTCAGATGCGGCGATCTGCCGCGCGCTGGCCAATTTCCAGGGCATCGAACGGCGCATGCAG